>JBOFDL010000112.1:0-8736 GCA_051646985.1 Bacteroidales bacterium
AGCCCATCAGAACAGATGAAGTAATCGTATGTTTCATACCGAGTAAATGATTAAAAATAAGTGATACTAAAAGTGAGGCAGAATTTCTAAGCTACTCATAATCAAGTGCCTTCCATTCTTAGTACGAAAAAAAGTACAAAAAATACCGTACATTTCGCAAAGTTACAGCTTTGGAAGAAAAAAACAACTCTTTTTGCACATCAAAAACAAAAAAGCTGTACTTTTGCCCAATCCCAGCAAGGTCTTTATGCTTTAAGGAAATATTTACGCATGGCTTCTCCCGCTATTTTACCACATTTCAAAAACAACAAACTCGCTGCCTTTAGTGCTGCTTACCTTTTTGCATGGCTATTCTTGGCGATTTTTGCTTATTTGTTCATTCCTGATGCTACTACAAATGCCAATTTTCAACTGGTGGAAGTAGGCAAGCAAGCTCCTTTTAGTCAAGCCGTTATCTTGAAAGTACCTATCTTGCCTAGCCCTAAGCAACCCAACCTTTTTCAGCAAATTGTGACAGGCAAAACGCAAGATGCCACCGCTATTCCCCTTCAAACAGATAAAAGCATCGAAATTAAGGAAGGAAAGTTACATTTTGTTCGCAAGAACGGAATCAAAGAAAGCCTTTCGCTAGAAAAGTGGGGAGATAAAAGCCTTTCACTTGTTGATTTGCAAGAAAAATATGTAGAAACACGCACTTTTTTCTTAGGCACTGACGGTTATGGGCGAGATGTACTCAGTAGGTTGATACTAGGGGCAAGAGTGAGCTTGACTATTGGCATTTTGGCGGCACTATTGAGCGTTTTGATTGGTACTTTGATAGGAATTATGGCGGGATATTGGGGCGGCGTGGTGGACAAAATGCTGATGTGGCTGGTTTCGGTGGTTTGGGCTATTCCTACCTTATTGATGGCGATAGTACTGGGTTTTGTGCTAGGTACGGGCTTTTTTCAATTATTACTGGCGATTTCTTTGTCGGTATGGGTAGAAGTGGCGCGCATGGTACGGGGACAAGTGTTGAGTGTCAAAAATTTATTATACATAGAGGCAACACAAGCAATGGGCTTTCCCGCTTGGCGTGTCATGTTTAAACACCTTTTACCCAATGTATTAACTCCCATTATTATCCTAACGGTAGCTAATTTTGGCTCTGCCATCTTGATTGAATCGGGCATGAGTTTTTTGGGACTAGGACTGGATAGTTCTACCCCTACTTGGGGAAGAATGGTGTATGAAGGCTACACTTTTATTGTCTTTGCGCATGGAAAATGGTTAGCTATCTTCCCAGGGTTAGCCCTTGTTTCAATGGTTGTGGCAATTAATTTATTGGGAAATGCACTCAATCGTTTAAATGAAAAGAGCCTATAATTAAGGTTATTTGTATTGCAACTCTTTGCTTTATATCGTTTTATGAAGCAGAAAAAGGCGATAATTGTTGAAATCTTTCTAAAAAGATTTCAACAATTATCGCCTTTTTCTATATACCTATCAAAATCAATTTTACTCTTCTTGTAATCATTTACAGAGCTATCAAAATCAATTTTACCCTTCTTGTAATCATTTACAGAGCTATTAAAACCATTTTTTGGGATAAAGGTGATTCACCTAGTTTTCTATTTAAGATAAATGATACTAAAACACTTTTTCTTACTAAATTACATTTCAAAATAGAAGCTAGGTAATTTTTGTTAAATGAATATATAACAAATTTATGAAAACAAGTCAAAAAAATCTTTATTCACAAAATAAATTTTAATCTCTATACTGTGGATAAAGGAACGAAGAAAACCTCTTTTTAGGAAGAATAAGCTTATGAAATGAATGGATTTGTTTTATTCCCTATTGAATCTAAAAGTCCCCTCCCTTTTTAACAAAACATTAACGCCTAGCACCTTTTTTTTCTCTAATTTTGTCAAGGTTTTTTTGATAACAAAAAGTATGGATAAGAATAATATGCCGAATATTTTGCTTGTGGAAGATGATGAGAATTTGGGGAGGGTGATTAAGGATTATTTGACAATTTGTAATTTTCAGGTGCAGCTTTGTAATAATGGCGAGCTGGGCTGGAATGTGTATAAGCAAAATGTCTTTGATTTGTGCATTTTAGATGTGATGTTGCCGCAAAGAGATGGTTTTACCCTCGCCGAAATGATTCGCAAGGAAAATCCCAGTGTGCCGATTTTGTTTTTAACGGCAAAGGCGGCAAAAGAAGATGTGATTAATGGCTTTAAAATTGGGGCAGATGACTATATCACTAAGCCTTTTAACATCGAGGAGCTGGTGTTGCGGATAGAGGTTTTTTTGAAAAGAAGCCAAAAAGACAGTGTTATACAAGCAGTTCAGGTTTATCAGTTGAATGAATATACCTTCGATTATTTGAATTTGTCCTTGTCGCACCCCGAAGCAAAAGACGAAAACCTTACGCAGAAAGAGGCAGATGTTTTGCAAATACTCTGTCATCATCAAGGAAATGTGGTGAAGCGCGAAGAGATTTTACGCCAAATTTGGGGCAATGACGATTACTTTGCAGGGCGAAGTTTAGATGTATTCATTTCTAAGTTACGCAAAATGCTAAAAGCCGATAATAACATAGAAATCCAAAACGTGCATGGCGTTGGCTTTAAGTTAATAGTAAAAAATGGGTGAGCCTAAGCATTATATATGGCATTACAGCTTTTTAATAAACCTAGCAAGGAACGGGAAATTCCTTGCTAGGTTTTAATACAAGCCCTCTTTTAACAGCAGAAACCTAGTGAGGTGTTTCCTGCACCTCACTAGGTTTAATAATACGCCAAACAGCTACTGGATAAACCTAGCAAAGTGCGGGAAATTCCTTGCTAGGTTTTAATACAAGCCCTCTTTTAACAGCAGAAACCTAGTGAGGTGCAGGAAACACCTCACTAGGTTTAATAATACGCCAAACAGCTACTGGATAAACCTAGCAAGGTGCGGGAAACACCTTGCTAGGTTTTGTCATGAATAAAAACTTTAGTTTTTCTCATTATCTCCTTTTATTAATGTGTATTCATTTGTTCTTTTATATTATCCATTTTATAAAATAGAGTATTTATACGGCTTTAAAAATGCCTATCATTGTTCTTTTGTGCCTTCATGAAAATTTCAAAATAGTACCTACAATACAATTATACCTTCATAAGAGTTCCAAAATAGCTCCTACAATACAATTATGCCTTCATGAGAATTTAAAAATGCCTATCATTGTTCTTTTGTACCTTCATAAAAGTTCAAAAATAGCCCCTACAATACAATTATACCTTCATGAGAATTTAAAAATGCCTATCATTGTTCTTTTGTACCTTCATGAAAATTTCAAAATAACCCCTATAATACAATTATGCCTTCATGAAAGATTAAAAATAGTACCTACAAAAAAGTGAAGAATCAATATTTCTTAGCATATCTTTAACATTTTAGCTAACTGGTTATCAACACTTTTCTTTTTTAATTCAGAAGAATCTACACATCTGCTATTTTAAAGTGTTAGTTGTGTAGATTCTTCTGAATGGGTAAGCGAGGGTAAGACATTGATTTTGAATTTATTAATTGTTAAACATATTCTTAACATTCCTCTACCAAATGCTCATTTCGGTTATGGTTTAATGAATATTTGACGTTCTTAGGTATTACTGAGTGTACACAAAACATTTTAGGTATTTAATACTTTATATTAAGCCTCTTTTCCCCCCTGCCCCTCCCAAAGGGGGGAAAAAATCTCCCCCCGTTGGGGGGGCAGGGGGGGGGGAAAGAACCCGTATTAACACTAAACAGTTATAAAAGGGCTAGATAAACCCTATTTTATATATTTTGTGTACATTCAGTAGGTTCTTAGGTCATTGAGCAATAGTCGAAATGACCTAAGAATGTCAAATGACTTTTTGGGTGTTTTATTCATCTTATACCTATTACCTTTGCTTTTCATTTACTCCACAAAAGTAATTGCTCCCACTACCCTTATAAAAGCTGAGTTAGGGAAATAGCGAGCTGGGTTAGTGAAATAGTTTATAAAGTATGTATAACAAATTTATGAAACGGCACGCCCTCGTTTGTGTCCTCACAAATGAGGGCGTAACCGTTTGTGAGGACACAAACGGCGGCGGTTTGAAACAACCCGTAATAGCTTTCTATAAACCTGAAATGATAAGCAGCCTTTTTTCCCGTAACTTAAAAACAATAGACCTTTCTCTAACCCAAAAGGCACTTTCCCTAACTAAAACTTAGGTGTTACAAAAAAATAATGTTACCTTTGATGCAACAATTTCTCCTTTATGTGCTTTTACAGCACTCCTTACCTAAAATTATTGTGCAGAACTGTCGTCTAATATGGTTGCTATTTTGTTTATTGCCCTATGTATTAGCGGCACAAAACCCTTATTCTCTTCTTTTTACCAAACAAAATGGCTTACCTTCGAATAGTGTATATGATTTGCATGAGAGCAAAAACGGTTTTATATGGATAGCGGGAGAGCATGGTATTGCGCGGTATGATGGTTTTGAATATAAAGTTTATACGAATCCCAAGCAGAAGTCAAAATCGGGGGCAAGTATTAAGGAGGATAAATATGGAAGGATTTGGTATGCTACTTTTGATGGCTTCTTTTATTATGTAGAACACGATAGCTTGAAAGCAGCAAATCTTAGCACTAGTGCTTCTTCTTATGACTATGGCTTGATAGATGACGCGCTTATTTACCTTGAAAATGGAACCCTCATTTATTATGACATCGTAGCACAAAAGAAAAATAAGGAGCTAAAATTACCACAAAGCCCTCAAAATAAAGGCTATGCAGGTCTATGGCAGGCGGGTACATATTTATATGTGTTGGATATAGGCACATATTTAGTTAGGATAGATAAAAATGGGCAAATTACACCAGTCGCAAAAAGTAGCGAATTGTGGGAGAAGTCGTTCAAGCTGTCTGTTACAAATAGAGGCGATGGGCTTTTGATTCTTCCGCACCAAGAAGAAAAAGAATTAACGCTTTTTAGCATCTCTTCGCATCAAACACTTCAAAAACAGTTTATTCCTACAAAAAACTTTAGCCCGCAAGCGATTCGATGTGATAAAGAAGGAAATGTATGGTTGTTAGGTACACAAGGGGGTATTGTTATCAATACAAAAGGGGAGTTTATTTATTCTTCATCGCCTTTATTCCCTACTTATAGCCTGTCTTGTGTATTAAAAGATAGGGAAGGCAATCATTGGATAGGGACTACAAATGAGGGTTTACTATTTGTGCCAAATATACGTACCTATATTTATCAACAACCTGATTTTAAGCCTTATAGATTGGCATTAATGAAAGGTAAGTTATATATAGGCACAAAATATGATGAGCTATTTACAACTACGTTTGCCCAAAAAGAACCTCAATTCTTGCTAAAAAATAAGGAAAGGCATGAAATTTATGTACTTTATGCCGATACAATGAGCCAGCAGCTTTATAGCACTTCTCATAAGTGTAGAAAAATAAATACTGCGGGAAAAGTAGTGTCTTTGAAAGGAGGCGCGGTAAAAGATTATGAACGTATTGACCCTAAATACATTGCCGAAAGTAGTACGGGGTCTTTTGGCTTATTGCTTAAACCTTCAAGTTTTTCCGCGCCTAGCCTGTGGGATTCTATCTATCAGGCGAATATACAAATGTTTGGCAGTGAAGAAGCGGGGATATTTAACAAAGAATATTGCCGTGCTAAGGCTTTGGCTTTTTTACCAAAAGAAAAAGTGTTGTTCTTTGCAAGTAACATTGGCTTATATAAAGTAACTCCTAACAGCATCAAAGAAGGTTTGTATCAGGGCGAAAAAGTATATATGAATATGCTAGAAAGTTATCAATCTATTGCTTATGGTTTAACGAATACAAATGGTTTATTTCAAATAACTGCAAATGGAAAGTTAAGTCCTATTTCGGTGGAAAATCTTGCCCTTCAACGGATTAAGGTATGTGAACATTTTTTATTTATCTGGGCTGAAAAACAGTTGCTATTTGCTGATTTACAAAAAGATAGCCTACATTTTCAAAAGTTAGATGCAAGTATTCCTGCTGATGAAATCAATGATATTTTGTGTTGGCACGAAGAGTTAGTGATAGCCACAGATGCG
The DNA here is from genome assembly GCA_051646985.1 of Bacteroidales bacterium. Taxonomy (GTDB): domain Bacteria; phylum Bacteroidota; class Bacteroidia; order Bacteroidales; family UBA932; genus JAITMY01. The sequence continues at coordinate 6,119 of JBOFDL010000112.1, forward strand.
GGTTTGTTGTATAAAAAATGGCAAGATGCGCAGACAATAAAAGAGCTTCCCCTTTTTCGTATCAATCAAATGAAGGTAAATAATTTACTGTATTTCCCTAATGACTTAATTCGTCTGCCCTACCATGAAAATAATGTAGAAATAAACTATTCTTTGCTTAGTTTTCGTCCTTATACGGATAAGGCTTTATTTTATCGCATCAATAATAAAGGAGAATGGCAGCCTGCACCTAAAGAATCGCGTACCCTAAAACTTGCCGCCCTTGCGCCTGATGCTTATGAGGTGGATTTTAGGCTAGGGGATAGGGAAGATAGTCCAATTCAGGGCATACAATTTGTCATTTTGCCTCCTTTTTGGAAAACAACGTGGTTCTGGGTACTTATTTCGGGTGCAATAGCAGGTCTTGCTACGCTCTTTTTTCTTTCGCGTACTAATTTATTAAAAAAGCAGAATGATTTATTAGTAGAGAAGCTGGCATTGGAGAGTGATTTGCGTGCCTCTTTGGTGGAGAAGCTAAAATTAGAAGGCGATTTGCGTGCCTCTTTATTAAGCTCTATTAAATCACAAATGAATCCGCACTTCTTTTTTAACGCGCTAAATACGATTCAATCTTTTATCTTCTCTGATGATAAAAGAAGTGCCGCAAGTTATTTAGGGAAGTTTGCAAGATTAATGCGCATGGTCTTAGAAATGTCTGCGAAAGAGCAAGTTACTTTGCAGGAAGAAATAGATGCCTTAAAGATGTATTTAGAGTTAGAAAATACGCGCTTTAATCAGAGCTTAGACTATACTATTGAAGTCGCAGCCCCGTTAGATACAGCAAATTTGTACATTCCTTCGATGATTATTCAGCCTTATATTGAAAATGCCGTAAAGCATGGGTTGTTGCATATAAAAGGAGAAAAAAAGCTGAGAGTTTTTATTCATCAAGAAGCTAATTGTTTGAAAGTGAGGATAGAAGATAATGGTATCGGGCGCAAACGTTCTGCCGAATTAAATAAAATTAAACAAGAGAAACATCATTCTTTTGCCACTGATGCTAACTTAAAACGCATTGAATTGTTAAATAAAGAAAATCCCATGATTGGGGTAGAATATGTTGATAAAGAAGATGAAAATCATCGCGCACAGGGAACTTTGGTGCTGATAACGTTGCCTGTGATGCTTACGAAGAAACCTTTCGAGGGCTTGCAGCCACTCGAAAGGTAGTTAAGTTTTAAGTTGACAGCATATTATCTTATGAATAGATAGTAAAGTTTTAAGTTGGTAACATTTTACCTTACGAATGGTCGAAGACCTTCGTAATGGTTTAGTTTTTACCTTATAAATAGGTAGTAAAATATTAAGTTGAAAGCATATTACCTTACGAATGGTCGCAGACCTTCGTAATGGTTTAAACAAATATAACACATATTTATCATGGACACACACAAAGCCATCATCATTGACGATGAAATCCACGCACGTACTTTATTAAAGGGAATGTTAAAGGCATATTGCCCTGAAATAGAATTAGTTGCCGATTGCCCAGACTTAGCAACGGGGGTAAAAGCAATTGTCAAGAACAAACCTGAAATTGTTTTCTTGGACATAGAAATGCCGGGGCATAGCGGCTTAGAATTGTTGGACTTCTTTGAAGAAGAGAACATCAATTTTTCTATTATTTTTACCACTGCTTACGACCAATATGCTTTAAAGGCTATCAAAATGGAGGCAGTTGATTATTTGCTCAAGCCCATCGAACCTGATGAGCTAGAAAAAGCGGTAGTGCGCTTCAAAAAGAACAAAAAAGAGGAGCATCATTTTAAAGAGAACCTACTAAAATCTATGGAAACGCAACGCCTCGCCATTCCTACCAGCAATGGCATGAGAATGATTGATGCGGAAAACATTTTGTACCTCAAAGCAGATAATACCTACACCGAAATTATGATGACGGGCAATCAAAAACATTTGGTGAGCCGTACGCTTAAAAATTTTGAAGATGCTTTGCGTGATTTTCCTAACTTTTTTAGGTGTAGCAAGTCTTATATTGTAAATTTAGATGCAGTAGAGGAATATAGTAAGTCCGAAGGAGGTTATTTGTTGCTCAAAAATAAGTCGCAACTGCCCATTAGCTCTGATAAAGTAGATGCTTTTTGGGAGCAGCATAAGATAGTGCGGCGTTGAGGGTTTTTATTTTTTTAGGGTTGGGAGCTTTTAGAAAGTTCCCAACCCTAAAAAAAACTCCTACCTTTGTAGCGGCAGCTAAAGCAGCCCTTACAGTATATAAATAATAAGATGAAACAAAAATACATAGGCGTAGGTGTGATGACAGGCACATCTTTAGATGCGATAGACATAGCCGTTTGCGAATTTGAGGAGCTGGCGGGCGAAAAATATGCTTGGAAAGTGTTAGTAGCCGATGCAATTCCAGTAACGCAGGAATGGAAAACGCGCTTGCAACAACTTCCTACGCAAAATGCCGAGATTTATGCCAAAACGCACGTTTATTTTGCCCATTATTTAGGGCAAAATTTGCAAGCTTTTTTAGAAAAACAATCTTTTAGCCCTGATTTTGTGGCAGTGCATGGGCAAACCATTTTTCATCAGCCTGATGCAAATTTTACGGCACAAAT
>JBOFDL010000113.1:0-4498 GCA_051646985.1 Bacteroidales bacterium
TGTTTCTAACATTTAGATGCTCACTAATGCCACATCAATAGCTTTTCGTTTAAGCAAGAATATCCCCACCAAATATTTTCTTGTAAAAATAATTTTTTTTGCGTAAAATTGTGTCCTATTTCGCTTAAATGCAGAAAAAATCACAACTATTAGGTTCTATCTTCGCATTTGGATAAATAATGTGAATAAAGAAACTCGGCAGGTTCTTCACAGATAAATAACTAATTTCAAAAACATATTTGCTTGATTATTGGGGCTTTATTTTTGGTAACTGTTCACTGTTGATTGTTCACTGATACTAGGTATTTATATGCTATGCCATTTTCATTCAAACAAATTGCTCTTTGGCTGATTATTAGTCTTTTATCGCTTTTATCAAATACGGCACACGCCCAAAAAAATATAAAAGCATACAAAGATAGTAGTTTACTCGCCTATAAAAAAGCAAAACACGATACCACAAAAGTAATCGCTCTTACCAACTTAGTGGAGGGATTAGCAAAAAATACGACAGTGCAAGATACCGCCCTGCGATTAGGGAAGATTGCACTAGAAACTGCACGCCAATCAATGAATGTACGTGCAGAAATGCGTGCTTTGTACGCATTGGGTTATGTTTATGCTCAAAAAAGTCAAGATACCATCGCCTTTGCTTATTGGAATCAGTGTATCTCGCTGGGACAAAATGTATCTTTTCCCGATATTATGGCAAAGGTCTATTACTATTATGGGCAAAGTTATTTTTCTTTAGGGGCATACAATCGCGCTGAACAAATCTTTTCTAAGGGGCTAAGCTATTGTGATACAACAACAAACAAGGACATTCATATTAAGCTCCTATTGGAATACGGCATCGTAAACTATATGCGTTTTAAGTATGCAAGTGCTTTAGATGCTTATTTTAAGGCGGTATCTTTGGCGGGAAACGAGCAAAAATATGCAGATACGAAGGCGAAGGTCTTTACGAACATTGGAATCCTGTATCAAAATTTAGACGACTACCGTTCTACGCGAAAATATTATTGTCAGGCGTTAGAAATTTTTGAAAAAAACCACGACAACGGCAATATGTCCAATTTATTGGTGAATTTTGGGGCGATTTATAGTGCCATGGGAAATGATTCACTGGCTTTAGAATACAATCAAAAGGCATTAAAATTTGCCAAACTCTCCCAAGAACCGATACATATTGCCAATGCCTATAATGAAATGGCAACCCTATACAAAGAGCGTTTCTGCAACGATTCGCTTGCCTTTTTTCTATACTTCCAAGAGTTAGAGCAACGCAAAAAAAGTGGTGACACTTACTATGAAGCAAGTTGCTTGACCTACATCGCGCAATTATTCGACAATTTAGGCAATTATTCCAAAGCGGAACAATATTACAAAGAATCGCTCAATAAGTCTATGGGGATTGGGGCTGATGACCAAACGATTTACACCCTAGCACAAATGGCGGTTTCGTATAAGCGTCAAAAACGCTTTCCTGAAGCCATTGATTTTGCCCTGCAAACGCTAAAAATAGCCGAGAACAATCCCGATTTTAGGTTGGAAGCTAGAACTGTCGCTACTACCTTAGCGGATATCTATCGAGAAAAAGGAGAGGTAGAGAACTTCCTGCGATATAATAAAATAGAGAACGATGCAAAGGAGGCTGAACATGAGCATCTGCTCAATAAGTTGCAAATTGTCTATGAAATTGACCGTAAGAATAAGGAACAAATTGATTTACTAAACCAAGAGAACTTCCTGCAACATGAAGAAATTAAACAACAACAGCAAAAAATGTGGTTCTTGCTAATTGGCTTTGGTTTGCTATTCTTGGTGGGGGCGGTTATCCTTAAAAACAACCGTATTAGAAAGGAAAGTAACCTGCAACTGGCGCAAAAAAATACGGAATTAGAAGAACTCAATCGCATTAAAGATAGAATGTTTTTCCTGATTTCGCATGATTTGCGCGGACCGCTTTGTTCCTTACGTGGAGGTTTGTCTTTGATTGAGGCTAAGATTTTGACAGATGAACAACAGAAAAAATTGTCTAGTGGCTTGATTCAGAAGTTTAACGAAGCCTCTAATTTGATGGATAATGTGTTATATTGGGCAACCATTCAATTAGGCGAATTAAGCAGAACCCCCGAAGCTTTTTCCCTCAAAACAGTCATTGATGAATGTATAAATGAAGCAGAAGGTTTTGCCATCAAAAAAGGAGTAATCATTGATTATCAAATAGATGAAACCCTAGTGGCTGAAGCTGATAGGCATTTATTAACCCTAGCACTCAAAAATTTGATAGGGAATGCCATTAAATATTCTAATCCTAACCAAAAAATAGAAATCCTCACCCAACAAGGCGAAAAATTTCATACGATTCTGATAAAAGATAAGGGCAAAGGAATTGCCGCAAAGGAACTGAGAAATTTATTTGAGTTCCACGTTGCCCCTTCAATAGGAACGGCGGGCGAAAAAGGCGTGGGCATTGGTTTGATGCTGGCAAAGCAAATGGTAGAAACCAATGGCGGTGGAATTAGGGTGGAAAGCATTGAAAATGAAGGCTCTACTTTCTCTTTTACCATTCCTGCACAAATAGATAGAACTAAGGAAGTGATTGCCTTTAAAGAAAAGTATCAAGTTTCTTCTAAAAATTAACCATGAACATCTATACCTTACTCGAACAAATCTGCGACCCCGAAGTTCCCGTCTTATCCATTTTAGACTTAGGAATCGTGAGGGCGGTAAACGAAACCGAAAACGAAGTCGAAGTCGTCATTACCCCTACCTATTCGGGCTGTCCCGCGATGGACACAATCGCCACCGAAATACGCGAAAAATTAGCCGAACAGGGTAAAAACGCAAGAATTACCCTCACCCTTTCTCCCGCTTGGACTACGGACTGGCTCTCGGAGGAAGGAAAAAGAAAACTCGAAGAATATGGCATTGCCGCACCCTTACACGAAACCGCAGACAAGCTCGCCTTATCAGGACAAACCCGCCTCGTTAGCTGCCCACAATGCAAATCAACCCACACACAAATGGTCAGTCAATTTGGCTCAACCGCCTGCAAAGCCCTATTCAAATGCCTTGATTGCTTAGAGCCTTTCGATTATTTTAAATGCTTGAAATAAAATAGATTATCTTTCCATGAAAAAAATAGGAGTCTTAGGCTCAGGCGCGATGGGCGCGGGAATTGCCCAAGTCGCGGCTACGATGGGGCATGAGGTCGTGTTATACGACAATGCCCCTTCTTCTTTGCAAAGGGCTGAACAACAGCTCACTACGCTGTTTCAAAAACTCGTAGAAAAGGGTAAATTTACCCCTGATACCGCCCAAAACATTTTGGCGCGCATCAAATTTTCCCCCAATATGTCTGATTTTGCCGACACCGACCTTGTCATCGAGGCGATAATAGAGGACTTGGGCATTAAGCAGCAAGTCTTTCAACAAGTCGAAAGTGTGGTAAGTGAGGACTGTATTTTGGCTTCCAATACCTCTTCGCTTTCGATTGCCTCTATCGCGGCGGCTTGTAAATTACCGCATCGTTTCTTAGGTATCCATTTTTTCAACCCCGTTCCCCTCATGGAATTGGTCGAGATTATCCCAGCAGTTCAGACAAATGCAGACGTAGTAACGGAAGCTAAAACCTTGATTGACAGTTGGAAAAAGCGAACCGTAATGACCAAAGATACCCCAGGGTTTATTGTGAATCGGGTAGCTAGACCCTATTATGGCGAGGCTTTGCGTATGTTGGAAGAAGGCATTGCCGATTGTGCAACCATAGATTGGGCGATGACAACGCTAGGCGGTTTCCGAATGGGTCCTTTTACCCTCATGGATTTTATTGGAATGGACGTGAATTATAGAGTGACCGAATCTGTGTTTCAGGCTTTCTTTTATGACCCAAAATACAAGCCTTCCTTTACGCAAAAACGCCTCTTCGAAGCTGGATTTTATGGTAAAAAGTCGGGTAGGGGCTTCTATGATTATGCCGCAACTGCCTCAAAACCATTGCCTAACGAAGATACTGTATTAGGAAAGCAAATCCTTGACCGTATGCTCATCATGCTGATTAATGAAGCCGCAGACGCTGTTTTTTGGAACGTTGCTTCTGCCGAAGACGTGGACACTGCCATGACAAAAGGCGTAAATTATCCCAAAGGATTGCTTCAATGGGCAAAAGAAATCGGCTATACAGAATGTGTTAACCAAATGGACACATTATATAATATGTATCGGGAAGATAGATATAGGTGTAGCCCCATTTTAAGGAAATGGGCAAACGCTGAATAATTCCTCCCTCCCTCTATGCAGCCGCATCTACACAACTAACACTAAACACTGCTACCCAAGCCGTTAAAGTGTTAGTTGTATAGCCCTCCCCCTCCCTCTATGCAGCCGCATCTACACAACTAACACTGACCACTCCTACACAAGCCTTTGAAATATTAGCTGTGTAGATTCATCTGAATTGTTGGGGTGGCGATACAAAACTTAATTACCCTCT
>JBOFDL010000114.1:0-10141 GCA_051646985.1 Bacteroidales bacterium
TAACCCCCATTCCCCCAAAAGGGGATAACACCTTTTCAAAACTCCTTAGTTACCTTGATGTAGCTAAGGAGTTTTCTTTTTGTGGGGAGGGCGCGAAAGAGAAGCATAATAAAACAGAATAATTACCACTTCATAAAAAAACTGAAACCTCATTAAAGAGAAGTTTCAGTTTTTTTTATCCACACTATACAAGTATCGCTAGATTTACTTCGCGACTCATCAAGGACTACGACATGAGAGAGACTCTACTGCTTACAGTAGAGAAGTTCTCCTGCCTACGGTAGAGAAGTTCTCCTGCCTACAGTAGAGAGGCTCTACTGCCTACGGTAGAGAAACTCTACTGCCTAGGGTAGAGAAATTGGACTAAATGCGAATGGATAAACGCCCGCCAAATTGAAAAGGATTGCCCCTTTGTGCAAAAGAATTGCCGAGACTTTCAAAATAAAAAACCTTGTAATCCGTATTGAGAAGATTCTTTCCCCATATTCCCAACTTAAAACGATTTTTTTCTACAGAAATATGCGCATTCAGCAATCCATAAAAAGACTGTGAACCAATTTTACTATTTTCTGCCGTAAAATATATTTTTCCTGCACCATTATAATTTGCACCTATCGTCAATTTATCAATCCACTTCGAGAGAAACAAAAAACCATACTCCGCTGAAAGCATAAACGTGTGTTGAGGCGCAAAAGGAACATAATTCCCTTTATAACTCACCTCCTGCGCATGGGATGTACCATCCGCATTCATCACATTAATGGAGTCAAGGTATTGCCGAAAACTAGCGTGTGTGTATCCATAAGAGAGTTGAGTGGAGAGATTCCCAATGCGATGACGTGTCGAAAACTCAACCCCCGAACTCTGACTACGAGCCGCATTCTTCATCACTCGCCCATAACCACTGGGTACAAACAATGCTACTTGTTGGTCGCGTGTATCGATATAAAAAAACGATATCAACATCTCTGTTTTCTTATCCAACGACTGCATTTGTCCGCCAATTTCATAATTCCAATTATACTCGGGTTTAAAGTAAATGCGATTCCTTATCGTGGCCTCATCCTCCACCTCCTTATATTCCGTATATCGTGGAGGCAATGGCATGAGCTTGTCTTGTACCAAATCCGCAAACAAATTCGTATTATAACCTCCTGCCGTATAACCTTTGGCAATGGTGGCATAGAGTTTGCATTTTTTGTTATCGCTGGTGTATTGAAAGGCTATCTTGGGAAGAACCTCAATAAACTCGTTACTAAATTGCCCCTCGTACAAGGTGCCTGCCGGAGAACTACTCCATTGTTCAAAGACAGGAGGCATGGCTATATGAAGATGAATGCGAGAGGTGGAGTGATACGCTAAACGTACTTTTTCATAATCCAAACGAAGCCCTGCGGTGATGGAAAGTCCTTCTACCAAAAAATCATTGTACGTGGATTGATGAAAGAGCGCAAATCCATATCGTGGATTCTTAAATTTCGAGGGAATGGAGATATTCTCTGCCGGAGTTCTTAATCCTGAGTCTTGCACAAAATTGATGCTTGGCCTCGTGGGAAAATTCTCAGAAATTTCCTGAATAAAGGCGGATTGCAATTTCACAGGGGCTTCGGTATTAAAATTCTTGTAAAAGGCAAATGCCCCAAAGAGCCATTGATAAGTATTTTCGTTTTGTGATTTAAGAGTAATCTCCTGCGTTACGGCTCGTTGCAGTTGATTTTGCCTGAGGGTAAATTTATCAATCGGAGAAAAATCTTGGTCAAGCCTCATTTCATCCAACAAATATTGGTAAGACGTTGTACTATTCATCGTATATCCACGCCCTGTGTACAATACATTAAGTCCATGATTTCCCAACAATCGTTTATATCCCGAGGGGTCATTATAATTCACATTATGTATTTTCCCTGTACTATCAATTCGTCCATACGCATAACCTTTTTGTTGACTGTATTCGCCACTCAAGGTATAATGCATTTGCAGGCGTTCGGTAATACGCCAATCCAAGCGAAAACGCGCCGATACGGATTGCACTCCTTCACTTAATTGATGCGTATAGTCGTTGACAAAAAAACCATCCGTACTGCGATAACCACCACCAATAGAAAATCCTACTTTATCATTTATTTTCTTTGCATGTGTAAGACGTGCATTTATCGTATTCGCATTCCCATACGAGAGGTCAAGACTCGTTCCTTGCTTGTTCAATGGCGAGTTCGTATATACGTTAATGATGCCGCCCATCGCATTACGCCCATAAAGTGTGCCTTGAGGACCTCGAAGAATTTCTATACTTGAAATATCAAGAAAATCAAAATCATAAGTACTCTGTTCCAAGTACGGCATATTGTCAATGTACAACCCCACCGCAGATTCATTCATACGAGAACCAATCCCACGAATATACAAGGCCGAAGTAACCTTGCTCCCATAAGTCGGCATATAAAGACTGGGGGATAAGATAGATAAATCACGAATCGAGTTAATTTGCTTACTTTCTATCTCCGTAGAAGATACACTTGTGTACGCCACAGGAAGTTTTGCCAAAGGAGATTGCTCTTTGGTTCCTTTGATAAAAACGCCATCAAGATTAAACGATGTGTCGATTAAATTGGACTCTTGTGCAAAGGCGCAATTAAGCACAAGGGTGAATAATAGCGTGAAATAGAACTTATTCATAGTAAGAATTTGAGTGCAAAAATACGTTTATATTTCTCCCTCTGCAGTTTGCTTTGGGGAATCTATAAACAACAAATTGTGAATTAAGGGGAGTATTTTCTGTATATTCTTTTTATGGATTATAATTGCGAGGCTTCTCTTTGAGGCTATTTGTTGAATTATCTTGACTTGATGATTTTTCAAGACATTCTGTAATCTCTCCAAAAGAGATGATGAATGATTTATATTCTCGCCCACAATTGCCAGCATTGCAAGCTCATTTTCTTGTTTAAAATGCAGTTTATTTTGAGCAATTTCTTGGCAAAATGCCTCCTCAATGATAGGTCTTGCAAGGGGAGCATATTCAGGCAATAGCGCAAAGGAGCAAGTATCTTGCGTGCTGACATTGGGCGGAAACAAAAGATGAATCGATGATAAAGAAAGCATCTTCAAGCATCGTTCTGCGCACTTCACCATCCGCTCTCCCGTCAAGCGAAACAATACCACGTTTTCTAACAAAGACAGGCTTTTAACGGATTGATTCGAAGCACTCACTGCATCCACCTTCGTACCGAGCGCATTGGGATTAAACGTGTTTTTTATCCACATCGGTATATTCTCTCTCCAAAGCGGCTGTACCGTAGGGGGATATACCACCTTTGCGCCAAGCTTCGACAACTCAAAAACCTCCTCATAACTAAGTCGTGGAACGGGATAAGCGTTTTCAATTTTACGAGGGTCTGCCGTCATAACCCCATCAACATCTGTCCAAATTTCCGCACAAGATGCGTCCATAACAGCCGCAATAATTGCCGCCGTATAATCACTCCCACCTCGTCCAAGCGTGGTCGTATCTCCATTTGCATCGGAGGCGATAAAGCCCCCAATGATGATTCTTGAAGAAATATCCCCTAAAGATGATTGACAAATTTGATATGTTTTTTCAAAATCGACTTCAGCCTTTCCAAATTGACTATTGGTCTTGATAAGACTTCGAGCATCCATCAACAAGGAGTCGCTTATGATTTGATGAAGTAAAAATGCACTTAATCGTTCTCCAAAACTTACAATATAGTCTTGCAATTTTGCGGTAAGTGTTCGTAATTGCGATAATTTCTCTAATGCTTCCTTTAATTCACGAAATAATTGCTTGAGGGAGTCTAATACTTTTTCTTGTTTTGAGGGCTCTATTATTTCACGAACCATCGCAAAATGACGTTGTTCAATCTGATGCAATAATGGACGATAATCCATCTCCCTTGTTATTGCACGCTTACTTAATTCAATGAGTTGGTCAGTTACTCCCCCCAAAGCAGATACTACGATAATCTTATTCTCAGGAGATTGTTCTACAATGGACTTTACTCGTAGAATATTTTCAGCATTTGCAACCGAAGAACCCCCAAATTTCAAGACTTTCATCGTAATAAAAGAATATATTTGCTCATATTTTAAGACCCAAAACGTTCAAGAAGTACAGTGTCTATTCAATTGCCGACAAAGTTAGCAAAATATTAACCAGAATATAGATAAGACTAAGCGGTGCTTAAATATTTTTTTGTAAGTTTGCAACTTAAAAATCCGCCCCTTTTTATGAAGTTTTTCTTTTGTGTTTCGCTCTTTGTACTAAGTACAATCTCCCTTACTACAATCGCCCAAAATAACGCCTCTATGGAACGCTCTTCTGATGTTGAAATTGAAGACGGGCAACGCTACTATATACATCGTGTGAAGTTCGGCGAAACAATGTACTCCATTTGCAAAATATACGATGTCTCTGCAAATGAACTAAAACAATACAATCCCTTTTTGAATCAACAATCTTTACGGGCTGACCATGTACTGCGCATTCTTCTTACTCCAAACAATAGTTCAGAATACTTCAAAATACACACCGTACAAGCAAAGGAAACTCTTTACTCCATCGCTCAACAATACAATATTACCACAGAGGTTCTTATATCCCTAAATCCAGAATCAGAAAAAACACTTTTTATTGGCGCAAAATTATATATCCCCGTCAATAAAACATCCGCCCCCACCCCCACAACAAACCCTCAAAAAGAAAACGAAAAAAATGTACTCTCACATACCGTACAACGAAAAGAAACTCTTTTTGCTATCTCAAATATGTATGAAGTCTCTATCGAAAACATACAACAATATAATCCCGAAATTCTCGACAAAAACAATCAAACAAATATTAAAGTTGGACAAGTTCTATTAATCCCCGTCTTTCTCTCTGGTATAAAACAAAAAGAAACTCAACCACAAACAGCAGCCCCACAAATATTATGCGATAATACCCTCCGCAAAAAAAAATCCCTCAACATTGCCCTCTTGCTGCCTCTAAATGCAGACCAACAAAAAAATCATGAAGAATTACATCGCTCATTTCGTTTTGCAGAAATATATGAAGGCGCACTCATTGCACTTGAACAACTAAAAGAACAAGGGTTATCCGTCAACTTAACCGTAATTGATACCAAAAAAATTGGCGGAGGTGGATTAACTCAACAAGCAGGAATTGAAAATGCAGACCTTATTATAGGACCCGTATATCAAAAAAACTTTATAAAAATCGCCAACTTTGTCCAAGCAAAAGGCACCACAATAGTATCCCCTTTAATGTCAATTGATAGTTCTCTTGCAAAATATCCCAACGTCTTTCAAATCCCTGTTAGTTTTGAACGACAACAAGAAACACTATTAACTCACCCGCAAATTGATGCCAATAGCAGTAATATTGTACTTGTTCAACAACGTACATCTATCGATAATGAAAACCCTCCCTTTATTCAAAACTATCTGTCAAAGATTGACAATAAAATCCATCGTAATACCGCATCACTTCCTGATACCTTCACCGTAGAATCATTTCGTGGCACTCCGATTGAACACAACTACCTAAATAAAGAACATATTGCAAGCGTAAAAAATATAAGTTATGCTACAGGATTACAACCTAGAGATAATTTTGATATGCTATTCAGAGTCTTGCACCCGCAACGAGAAAATCGCATTATTATATCCTCACAAGACGAACCTTTTGTCTCTGATATCCTCGCAAATCTAAAAGCATTTGCTGATATCTATAAATGCCGTATCACGGTGTATGGAAATACAAGTTGGCAAAAATTTGAAAATCTTGAATTGAATTTGTTTTATAATCTAAAACTCCATCTTGCAACGCCTTACTTTATCGACTACAAAACAGCCGCCGTAAAAAACTTTGTTCAAACCTACCGAAAACTCTATAAAACCGAACCCTCTCAGTTTGCATTTCAAGGTCATGATATTATGTTATACTTTGCATCTGCCTTATTTTACTATGACAATAATTTTACAAATTGTCTGCCTCAACACAAATTACCTTTACTACAATCAAGTTACTCATTCTCCCCAATGCAGACGGGCGGAGCCTATGAAAATAGAGGCGTTTTCTTATTACGCTATACCCCTTGGATGGAAATCCTAGAATACAAATAGAAATCGAAAATATGCTGATTGAAGAAAATATCCTTCGACTCAAAAAAACACTGCCAAAAAATGTCCTTCTAATTGCTGTTTCAAAAAATCAAAGTGTAGAAAGTATTATGACTGCCTACAAAACTGGGATTCGTGATTTTGGAGAAAATAGAGTGCAAGAATTACAGTATAAAGCGCAATGTTTACCAAAAGATATTCAATGGCACTTTATAGGACATTTACAATCAAATAAAGCAAAATTAGTTGCTCAATACGCTCACGTAATTCACTCCATTGATAGTATTGCATTGCTCAAAAAATTAGACAAGTGTTGCCTAGAGCTTAATCTACAACGAAGATGCTTACTACAAATCCTTGTAGCAGAGGAAATCTCAAAATTCGGCTTCTTGCCCAATACGCTAAAAAATGTTTTAACCGCTTCCAATGAATTACTCAGCATAAAGCAATTACAAATCATTGGACTAATGGGAATGGCTTCTCATACAAATAATGAAGCGAAAATTACTTGTGAATTTCAAGAAATAAAGACAAATTTTGAGGTAATTAAGAAACTTGACAAATTCCCGGATTTTAAAGAAATCTCTATGGGTATGTCAAACGATTACAAAATAGCCATTCAAAATGGCAGCACAATGATTCGACTAGGAAGTTGTATTTTTGGCTAAAAACAAGCAAAGTATTTGGGTTACTCTTCTATTGCTAAGATTTTTATCTGAGTCCGTCTATTTTTAGCATGTTGTTTTTTGGTCTTTGCTTTCTTAAGAAGAGGTCTAGTGGGACCATATCCTTTTGGAACGATTCTATCAGCAGCAACCCCTTTGCTGGCCAAGTACTTTGCACAAGCTTTCGCCCGCAAACTAGATAATTTTATATTCGCCTTACGGTTACCTCTAGCATCGGTGTGCGAACCTATTTCTATTTTTACACCTGGATTTTGCTGCATAAAATCCACTAATTTTTGCAACTGCTTCAACGAACTCTTTTTGGGAACTGTTTTTCCTGCAGCGTAATAAATATTATTGATATTAAAAGATCGTCCAACTGCAATTTTCTCTAGATTAAGATTGACTTTTAATTTTCCATCCTTTACAAATTTTGGAAATGCACTAACAACAGTAGTTGCAGGTAAATAATTTGGCTTCTGTGCAGATACACTATAAATAGCCTTTGGCATCACAGAAAAATGAGCCATTCCAGCGGGAGTGCTACTCCCTATTTGTTCCCTTGCACTTTTTAAATTCTTCAAAGTTACTTGCGCTTCGCCCAAAGGTTCTTTTTCTGAAACAAGCGTAACCTCAAGAGAAATTGCATTAGAGGGAGGAGGTGGTATAAAAATAAAAGAGTAAATATCATCATTACCGGCTCCACCCTGTCTATTCGAAGAGAAGAATCCAGAGGTTTTTGAGCCTTCAGTAAATACTAATGAAAAATCATCAGAACTAGCATTGAGTGGAGGTCCCAAATTCTCTGGTCGAGTCCAATGTCCATCCTTTTGCTTTGTTTTAAAAACATCTAAGCCCCCTAAGCCAAAGTGTCCATCTGAAGAAAAAAACAATTCTCCATCAGGTCCCATTGTTGGGAATTTTTCATCTCTTGGAGTATTAACAGTAGCTCCTAGATTAACAGGAGTGCCCCATTTACCATCTGATTGCAACTCAGATTTAAATAGGTCTAATCCCCCAAAAGTGCCGGGCATATCTGATATAAAATATAAAGTCCCTGCATCTTTTGATAAGCAAGGATGACCCGTCGAATACTTATTTGGATTACTAAAAGGTAAACTTTGCGGAAGACCCCAAGCTCCATTTTTTTTATGCACAACTTTTAGTCCAACACGACCAATTTCACCATCTATCTCTCCAGCATAACTATAATACATTGTATTGCCATCTGGAGTAAACACACATGGCCCTAAATGCTCCCCTGATGTAAAAGATGGAACAAGTAGTAAAGGTAATGTCCAAAATACAGGAGTTCCCTGAGCAACAGACTTGAAACTTGTTGCAAACATATTTAAAAATGGACGACCTGTTACTCCATAAACTGATTGAGTCTTTCCACTCAACTCGTCCGCCATTAAGCGTTTTATCCTCTTTTGCTCCTTTTTCAATTCTTTATCAGAACGTCCATCATGACGCCCTCCCTCATAAATTGAGTGTTTGACTTCATATTTAGGCGGTGCCCCTAATGTAAAAAATGCAAAAGAGTCTGTTTTTGTAGTAGATGCTGTGGTTACAGGCTTATAACTAAGAGGTCTGTCTGAAGTAAAAACTATAAATTTTCCAGATTGTACCGTAGAAAATTCTGAGTAGGTAGTATTTATTGAACGTTCATTCAAAATTGCGAAGCGAGGTGGTTTAGCGGCAATAACCGCTGCGGAATCACAACGAGTAATACTTTCCCTTGCGCCAAAAGGATTTCCACTACGTGTAGCGTAAGTATAATACATTGTGCGGGCCTCTGTATACTTCGCATTATTCATCAACATATTTGCATAAAACAAATAATTTTCGGAGGCACAACTTGGGTTCTTTGTTGCTAATCCATAGTATTTTTCTGCCTCAGTATAGTTAAACATCAAACGATATACATTCGCCAAATCCGTTGTATTTTGCAATGATTGGCTTTTCTGATAAGAACTAAGACATAACTCCAATGCGTTAGCATATTGCCCTCTATCAATAAAATCCTGCACTGCGGATTGATGAATTGTTGTTCGCACACTAACTTGCTGTGCAGACACAAGAGTCCCTAAACTGAAATACAAGCACCAAAGCAGCGCAAAAAAAGAAAATTTGGGATATTTATTTCGCGATAAAAAACACATAAATACTTTCAATTTTAACAGACTAAAAGTATCGAGGAGTGAGCACTCTCTGTGATTTTCGCCCGACAGTAAATCCGAGCATTACCTCATGAGAGCCATAAGAGGCCTTTGTGAGGACTCTACTCAAAGGTAAATCATAAGCATATCCAACATGAAAATTGTCAGACACAAAAAAATCAAACAAAAAAGACAGAGAGTTTAATGTGGCTTTTTTGGTATAGTCTTTTAAATCCGGAGCAATTCTGCCAGAGAAAGGCAAGCCATTTCTCCACAACATTCCAACCCAATAGCGAGTATATAAAATTGCAAATACACTCAAGTCAACACTTGGCTGCATATCAAAATCATCTTTATACATCAACGAAAATTTCAATACATATTTTTTATCGATTGTATAAAGTGTCTGCCCTAAAAGATAAAGTTGAGGTTTCTTTTTAATAATTTTGTAGTCCGTCCACAATTCTGTCAGTGAAAGTCCTACAGAAAATAATTTATGGTCATAAAAGAATCCAACATTAAAGTCAGGACGCCAAATAGCTTTTCGCAATATATTCGTCTGTAAAATAGGATCATCTGGATTGTTTAACCTAATTAAAGCCTCATCAAAACTCATTTGAGTAAGACCTATTGATAAACCCATTGATAATCGGGACTTTCTATCAATTTTAATTCGATAGGAATAATCAGAAAACATAGAAATTGTTTTCTGAATTCCTATTTGGTCATTTAATATATGCCCTCCAACCCCAAGTACCCCTTTATATACCATTGCATCAGCAAGTAGAGAAATCGTAGTGGGCGCATGCTCTATGCCTGACCATTGATTGCGATAAAAAACAGAAGCATTAAACAACTCCTTGTATCCAGCATAAGCAGGATTTATCATCAGTCCATTAAAAACATACTGACTAAACACAACTCCCTGCTGGGCAAAAACTTGCACAGAAAAAAATTGAACAATAAAAATTAAAAACAGTAATTGTTTTTTCATCTAATACAATTTCACTCTTATTAGATCTAAATATTTATAAAAAAATAAAACGCCATAGATCAAACATTAGCGTTTTATTTAACACAATACTATCCTCCAAAATCATCAAACATGACCATTTCATCAGGTACTCCTAAATTATAAAGCATATCTGTTACCGCACTATTCATCATAGGGGG
>JBOFDL010000115.1:0-12864 GCA_051646985.1 Bacteroidales bacterium
GCGGAGCTTTCGGAACTCTCCGAAACCTTGCCCGAGCACTCGGTGAAGCTTTCGGAACCCTCCGATGCCTTGCCCGAGCAGTCAGCGGAACTTTCGGACATTCCGAAACCTTGCCCAAGTACTCGGCGGAACTTTCGGAGTCCTCCGACAGCTTGTTTGAGTACTCCGCAGAATTTTTGGACTACAATAGCCTTTTCGAAGCCTATAACGCAAAGAAAATGGTGAATCATAAAATCGCTTTTTTCAATAATCTAAAAAGAAATTATAAAACCTCTTTTGATATTTTATTTTACTAACTAACTAAAATGATTTAAAAATGAAGAATTCAATATCCAAACTTTTAAAACACAGCGCAAGCCTTTTTGCCTTGCAAATGCTTGTGCTTGCTGTAGCCTTTGGGCAACGTTACGGACAAACCGCAGAATCTTTTAAAGAGCCTGCCTTCTCTGTACTTTGGAACAATGCCGACCTTACGAATAAAAAACTCTTTGTCGAAATAATGTACGAGAAGAATACCTGTTTTCACGATGCAGCGGAATTTTGGATGTACAAAAAAGATGAACCCACAGGCGGACGTCGCGTAAAAGTCGATAGCCTATTAAACAACCAAAAGAACTGTACCCTCTCTGCCGATAGTTTCATCTTGAGTAATCCCACCGCAGGGGGTTACCGCCTACGCTTTGCCCTTACCGATGCCGATACGGTTGCTTCCGACAGTGTTCGCATACGGGTAGTATCCAAATACCAAACCTATTTTTCGTGTAAAGACTGCGGAGCTGCAAAGTCAGAAATTACCATTGACAGCACGAGCATTCACCCTGATTGTCCATATAATAATGTAAACTATGACCTCTTGGCTTGTAGTCGACGCACAGGCGGCGCCAAAAACTGGGAAGCCTTTGTAGTTGACCACAGAGATTGTAAAATCTACAGAGCTGTCGCTATGCCTTTTTTGAATGCCTATAATAAAGGACAAGGGCGTTGGTGGCTTGCACAAAACCTCAACTATACAAAAAACCTAGTACGAAGCAATTATTCAGTACTTAACTCTAGCAGTCCTGCTGACCCCGCAGGTACTTATTGGTGTCCCAATAGTCAAAGTTTTCTTGTGGAGACAGGCGCAAAAATTCCAGATTTAGTAAGTGATCAAAGTTACAATGGCGACCCCTATTCAGGGCATGATAGCGTATGTAATGTTTACGGAGCGATGTATCAACTTCCGATAGCCATGAGCCGTAATGGACTTGCCCCAAATCGAGATGATTTTCAAGGCGTAAATACTTGGAGTCTTGCACAAGGTATTTGCCCAAAAGGATGGGTAATTCCCGCGCGAAAAGATTGGAGTGTGATGTATAACTTTGTAGAAGGCTGTACTGATGATGCCAAAGCCCAAGCCTCAGTAGAGAATACCGAAGCAGCCTTTGCAGCAGCATGGCCTTGTGTACATCATAATACGACCAGTGCTGCTGGTAATCCTCATGGTCTCGCTAATGAGGCCTTTCAATCAGGCGCACCTCAAAAATTTATGAACGTATTGAGTGGTCATAGAACGCTCAAGGAGGATAGTGTTTTTGCCAAGCCCAATAAGCCTATTTGGCCTTGGTATGGGGTTGGCTCTAAGCGTATGTACGGGGCAAGACCTACCGACTATTATGGCTTCTCAGTATTACCATCAGGGCTTCGAAGAAATTACAATAACTCTTCAACTAAAGTAGGCTATCTCTATGCTGTTGGGCGGGTTGGTCTTATGTTCACTTCTACGGCGAGTTCAGAGTCTGTTGAGGCTGCATATTTTAACTATACCTATCGCCATCTGTATCGCACTACATATTACGCAGAAAGTGCTCCCACGCGCGATGCAGGAGCCATTCGCTGTGTACGGGCGTATAATTTAGACCAATAAACTTTTTACTACATCTTCACTGGTTAAATTATACTTTTTTAGGTTTGTTAATTAGTTAGTTGTTATTTATTGGATGGCTATAATTTAAGGAGTGAAGATGTTTTTTTAGCAAAGCGCAGTATGTACAACATACTGCGCTTTGTGCTTTTAGAGCATTAGAGAATGTTGCTCCCTTTAACCACGTCATTACGTGCTTAACGTAGTATCCCCCACCACGAAACAGTCCTAAGCAGGAGAATCTCCAATTAGGTTCGGGAGGAGGCTAGGGTTAGCCTTCTTGCCTTTTAATAATGATGCTACGGACAAAACTCTGCGCCGATGAAAGCGTCTTGCCTTTGCGTCCTTTGGAACAATGCCGAACCTTTATCAACAAAAAACGCCAACAAATAAATTGTTGGCGTTTTTTTATTTACGTATAAAGAACTCGATTATGCCATCTTCAATTTTCGTTCAAGCGTAGCCACCATTTCAGAGTATCCTCTATCCGTTTCTATTTGATTGGTAACTTGCTTGCAGGCGTGTAATACAGTGGCATGATTTTTTCCGCCAATATGTTCTCCAATCGAAGAAAGAGAAGACTTTGTGAGGCTTTTGCAAAAGTACATTGCAATTTGACGAACTTGTACAACTTCACGTTTGCGTGTTTTAGATTGTGCTAACTCAAATGGAACATTGAGATATTCGCAAATTGATTTATAAACCCCTGTTATTGAAAGCTCTTTTTGATGACTGCGAATATTTTGATTCACTACATTCATTACCATACTCATGGTAATGGCCTTCTTGTTAAAGGTTGCTTCTGCAAGCAGGCGGTTCAATACTCCTTCAAATTCTCGTATATTATTGGTAATCTTGTTTGCAAGGAATTCAATAATCTCGTCTTCTAAATCAATGCCGTCTTTATAAATCTTATAGCGGAAAATGGCTAATCTAGTTTGGTAGTCTGGAGGGGTGATTTCTGCTGAAAGTCCCCATTTGAAACGAGATAGTATGCGAGGTTCAAAACCTTCAATTTCTACAGGTGCTTTATCGCAAGTTAAAATAATCTGCTTTTTGGAGCGGTGTAATTGGTCGAAGATATGGAAAAATGCATTTTGAGTTTTTGCTTGTGTGGCAAAATCATGTACATCATCCAAAATCAACACATCAACCATTTGGTAAAAATGTAAAAAACTATTGATGTCATTCTTGAGAGCTGCTGCATTGGTATATTGCTCCTTAAATTTGTTGGCATTTACATATAATACAACTTTCTCGGGATGGAGTTTTTTTACTTCTAAGCCAATGGCTTGTGCAAGGTGTGTTTTACCTAAGCCTGTACCACCGTATACAAATAGAGGATTAAATGCACTTTCTCCGGGTTTCTTCGCAATTTCTAAACCCACACTACGAGCAAGTTTATTAGATTCTCCTTCTATGTAGTTCTCAAATGCATATTTAGGGTCAAGTTGAGGGTCTATCTCTAATTTTCGTAAGCCTGGAATCACAAATGGATTAAAGGAGGTAAGCGGCTTCTCGCCTGCTTGCATCAATGATACGGGTTTATTACGAGGAGTTTCTGAACTTTGTTGAGGAATAGGACGCATTGCCTGTCCTGCAACCGTGATACTATATTCTAATTGTGCATCACTTCCTAACTCCTTGCGAATTGTTTTGCTGAGTAGATCGAGATAGTTTTCTTCAATGTACTCATATACAAAGTGACTGGGCACTTGAACCGTGAGTTTGCTCTCTACTAAAGATAAAGAGGCAATCTTCTTAAAGAGATTATTGTAGGTCTCTTCTGTAACATTATCCTTGATAATTGCCTGACAAGCTGTCCAAACTTCCTGATGAGTACGCATGATTTAGAGAAAAACGTAAATGGTATATTGAGTAATAAGTCTGTTCAAATTTTCGAGGGGGCAAAGTTGTGAAAAAACAAATAGAAAAAAAAACGATTTTTATTTGCATTTTTCGCTTTTTCGCTAACGTGCTCATTTTGTGGAGAATATTTTTCGCTATAAAAAAGCTAAAAAAAACATCTGCATAAATCTCTTTCCTCTCCTAGCTTTGCTAGCTATAAAGTAAGTAAAAATGAGCTAATATCAGGGTGAAAAAACAGGGGAAATTTAGCTGTTTGAATTGGGTGTTGTACGTAGATAAATTGGTCTTATTAGTTTATTGCAACTTCTTGATTTTTATTTTTAGAAATTCACGTTCTTCAGTGGATAATAATGGAGAAAGTTTTGCATATACCTCAGAATGATAAGTGTTGATAAGTGCTATTTCTGCATTTGTAAGTAAAGTAGCGTCTATTGCATTCAAATCAAATGGACATAAGGTAAGAGCTTCAAAGGCTAAGAAGTCTCCAAAATCACTCTCGCCATCTTTTACGGTAAGAATTAGATTTTCAATACGAATTCCATATTGCCCACTACGGTAAATGCCCGGTTCGCAAGAGTTTATCATCCCTATTTCAAGCCAAGTTGGATTTTCTTGTAGGCGAATACTTTGAGGTCCTTCGTGTACACTAAGGCAATGCCCAATGCCGTGTCCTGTACCATGAAGATAATTGATGTGATGCTGCATCATTGGTTGGCGAGCAAGCATGTCTAATTGTGTGCCTCTTGTTCCGTATGGAAATTTTGCAGCACTTAATTGTAAATGACCTTTGAGAACAAGGGTATAGTCTGTTTTTTCTTGTTTTGTTGGCTTCCCAAAATGTAGGCTACGAGTGATGTCGGTTGTTCCATAAGGATATTGTGCGCCAGTATCAATGAGTATAAAGGTTTCACGTCCTAATGGAATATTGCTTTTGGGGCTTGCACTATAATGTACAATTGCTCCATGGGATTTGTACCCAACGATGGGAGAAAAACTTTCATCTAAAAAATCGGGAGATAGAGCTCGAAAATTACGAAGTTGTATTCCTGCACTGATTTCTGTAATTGTGCCATCGTCAATATGCTCCTCTAACCATTTCCAAAATTTTATCCATGCGACCCCATCGGCAAGCATTGCTTTTCGAACGCCAGCAATTTCTGTATTGTTTTTTATTGCTTTGCATTCTGTAATTACGCCAAAAGTACTTTGCTCTTGAACTATCTGTGTATTTTCGCTTTTTTGTAAAAGATGATATATATATACATTCGTTTTTGTTGGATTTACAATTACTTTTTTATTTGCGGTAAGTAATGGAAGCGCAATCTCGATGGACGTGTATTCGTGGAGTACAACTTGTTCGGTCTTGAGAATTTGTAGGTCTTGAGCGTCTAATTTGTTAACATCAATAAAAAGATGTACTTGATGCGTGGAAAAGTCAAGAGCAGCATAGGCAATACATACAGGAGTATAGGCGACATCGCCTCCTCGTAAATTGCAAAGCCATGCGACCTCGTCTAAAGATGAAGCAATGTATATGTCTCCTTGAGATTGTAATTTTTGAGCTACTTCTTGAAATTTTTCTCGGCAAGATTTTCCTGTAAATTCAGTTGATAGTAAAAATGCTTTTGCAGTGGGTAGATTTTCTCGGTCTTTCCATATACGCGAAAAAGGGTCTTGTATTACCTCTACTTGAAGAGGACTTAACTCTTTTGAAAGGCTTTCAAATTGTGCCATTGCATATAATCGCCCATCAATTGCAAGCTTTCCCGAGGAGAGATGTTTTTTGATATACTCAGGGAGGCTTTCAGTATTAGGAAGTCCTTCTTTTTTGAGTTCAAACCCCGTCCCTTGTAACTGCTCCTCTGCCTGTAAAAAGTATCGAGAGTCTGTAAATAAAGCCGCCCTTTCTTGAGTTACAATAGCCGTTCCCGCACTACCGCTAAAATTTGTAAGCCACTCTCTACATTTATAATGCGGAGAAACGTATTCACTAAAATGAGGGTCGTTAGAAGGAACAATAAGCGCGTCTAGTTTTTGAGAAGAAAGCCACTGACGAAGTAGGTGAAGAGGAGTGATTGACATAGCATAGAAATTAACGGGATTAATGGCGGTAAAATTACTAAAAATAGAGAACTCTGCAAGAATTTCTTATTACCTTTGTCGCTCAGTAAAAAAAATAAAATGCTATGATAAATATTACGGGAACAGGGAAGATTTCCTATTTAGGTCAGAATGATAGACAAAAACATTTGTTTGAAAATATGTGGCCATTGCCTTACGGCGTGAGCTATAATGCATATTTGATAAATGATGAAAAAACAGCCTTAATAGATACTGTTGATAGTTCAGCAATTATGCCTTTTTGTGCACAACTTAAAGAGGCATTGCAAGGTCGCCCATTAGACTATTTAATTGTAAATCATTTAGAACCTGACCACTCTGCTGCTATTGGTAGATTGTTAGAGTTGTATCCAAATATGCAAGTTGTCGGCAATCTTCAAACATTTAAAATATTAAAGCATTACTTTGGAGTACAAAAAAATATTCTTGAGGTTACTGATGGTTATAAATTGAGTTTAGGGTATCATCAACTTAGTTTTTATCTGACCCCATTTGTCCATTGGCCTGAGACTATGATGACTTACGACAATACGGAGGATGTTCTTTTTGCAGGAGATGCTTTTGGTAGTTTTCGCGCGCTTGATGGTGGTATTTTTGACGATGAAATTGATTTTGAACGTGATTATCAAAATGAGATGTTGCGCTACTACAGTAATATTGTTGGAAAATACAGTGCTATGGTGCAAAAAGCATTTGCAAAAGTAGGACATTTAAATCTAAAATATATCTGTTCAACACATGGGCCTATTTGGCGTAATAATCCCAGTAAAGTTGTGGGATTATACGACCGTTGGAGTAAATACGAAGCAGATGATGCTGTGCTAATTGCCTTTGCGTCTATGTATGGTAATACCGAAAAGGTAGCAGATGCTTTAGCGCGTCAATTTGTTGAAAATGGCGTAAAAGATGTACATGTATATGATGTTTCAAAAACACATGTTTCTTATTTGCTACAAGAAGTTTGGCGAAGCAAAGCGGTTTTACTGGGCTCTTGCGCTTATAATGGCGAAATGCATCCTATGATGACGCAATTTTGTCATGAATTGAAACACGCAATGCCTAAAAATAAAATATTAGGATTGTTTGGTTCATTTAGTTGGAGTGGAGGAGGTGTAAGAACACTACAAACATTTGCCGAAAAAATGAACTGGGAACAACCCGCAGAACCGCTTGAAATACAAGGTTTAGTAAATGACGAAAAAGTGAAGGTTTGTGCTGCCTTGGCAAAGGCTATTGCTCAAAAAATTAAATCATAGAACAATGAAAAAACTTTTTTTTACAAGCTTAATGCTTTGTATTCTTGCACTGACAGCGTGTTTGCCCGATTATTCGGACATACAATATCCTGTTATAAGTATAGGCACCGTACGTCGCATATCTCCAGATGATACTGTTCGTTCAAGTTGGTATATTGAATTAGATAATGCTAAAAAAATATGGATCTCTAATACGGCAAAGTTTACTAGTCAACCTGTCGCAAATTTGCGAATATTCTTTATCTTTCTATTACTAGAGGAGCAAAAGCAAGGTTATGATTTGGTGGGAGAACTAACAGAATTTAGCGCAGTAGAAGTAGTTCCTCTTTTACCTGAACACAAAGATATTATCGCCATGACTCAGCACGGAGGAGTGTATCAAGTAAATGCTGTTGGCACAAGTGGAGGTCAATATTTAAATATAGATGTGACACTTTTTTACAAAACTGATTTTACAAAGCATGCTGTAAAAGTTTTATGTGATACCACATCGAAGGACTTACCCTTACTATTGCACTTTATTCATCAAGAAAATGAAGATGTTGATGGCACGAATCACACACGTCGTATTATTTCGATAGACTTAGAAAAATTGAAAAATATTACGAATACAGACTCTATCTCTTTAAAGTTGACGACGAAGTATAATATGTCTTCTTCAGAAATCTATACAAGTCCTGTGCCAATAGGCTATCGCTTCAAATAATACTTTAGAGCATCGGCAACAATAAATGTACTGCCGCCAATATAAATAAAATCATCAATGCTTGCAGCCTCTTGTGCCGCAAGCATTGCTTTTTGTACGGAAGGATATATGTTGCCCTTGACTTGTATCGCACTACATTTCTCAAATAGTTTTTCTACAGGCATCGAGCGTGGATTTGATGATTGTGTAAAATAATATTTTGCATCTTTCGGAAGATGTAATATAGCTGTGTCGATATCTTTATCGCTCACCATTCCAAATATGATATGTTTAGTTTTTCCAGATTGAGTTGCCAACTGCTGCATTGTCTCTTTTAGACCATGAGCATTATGTGCCGTATCACAAACTAGGGTAGGCGATTTTTTTAGTATTTGCCAACGACCCAATAATCCTGTAAGTTCAGACACACTTTGCAGACCATATACTAATTGCTCTTCTGAAAAAGAACAATATTTTTTTTCCTGTAAAATAGAAAGGGCAGTGAGCACTGTACGTAAATTTTTCTTTTGATAATTGCCTAATAGGTCTATGGTATAATTTTCTTTTGCAAATTTATGTTGATATTGTTCTGCAAAAAATTGCTCGGCATTTTGGTTTTCTGCAACTTGTTTAAATATGTTTTCAGTATTGCTCTGACATTCGCCAATTATCACAGGGATATTTTGCTTAATAATCCCTGCTTTTTCATAAGCAATCCTCTCAAGGGTATTGCCTAATATATCTGTATGGTCAAGCCCGATATTTGTAATGATGCTTAGGATTGGCATAATGATATTAGTAGCATCTAAGCGACCGCCTAAACCAACCTCAATGATAGCAAAGTCAACTTTTTGATTGGAAAAATATTGAAAGGCCATTGCTGTCGTTATTTCAAAGAATGATGGGCGAATTTGAGAAAACATTCCTTTGTTTTGTTCAACAAAGTCTATTACCGCTTGCTCTGTAATCATTTTTCCATTGACTTTAATTCGTTCTCTAAAATCGAGTAAGTGCGGGGAGCTATATAACCCAACTTTATATCCTGCGGATTGTAGAACCGCAGCTAATAGATGCGCAGTGCTTCCCTTTCCATTAGTGCCTGCAATATGAATGGAAGAAAAATCTCGGTGAGGATATTGAAAGTGTTTATCAAGTTGTTGAGGATTTTCTAAGCTATCCTTGTAGGCACTCTTACCTGCAGTTTGAAAATCTGCATATTGTGCGTACAAAAAACGAGTTGTTTCGAGGTAAGTCATACATAGTAATATTTGGAGTGCAAAGTTGAAAAAAAATGTGGAGAAGTAAGATATAGTATAAAAAATAACTACATTTACGGCAAGTTAAATCATACATATAATACTTTATGAAAACAGTGAAAAATAAACAATCGAAAACCTTTGTATTGGATACAAATGTTATATTACATGAGTATCGTTGTATTTACAATTTTCAAGAGAATAATCTTGTTATTCCCATCATTGTATTGGAGGAGTTAGATAAGTTTAAGAAAGGGAATGAACAAATCAATTATAACGCTCGTGAATTTGTACGCATACTTGATAAAATTGTGAGTAATAAATCCTTCAAAGAAGGAGTAAGTTTAGGAAAAAATTTAGGTTCTCTTCGTATTGTTCCAGGCAAGGCATTTACCGAAGAAATGATGGATTCATTTGATGAAATTACTCCAGACCATCGTATTTTGGCAGTAGCACATCACGAACAAAAGAGCAATCCTCAGATACAAGTTGTTCTAGTTACAAAGGATATCAATCTGCGAATGAAAGCAAAATCGCTCGGAATAGAAGCCCAAGATTACTTATCGGATAAGGTAGAAGACCTTGACCATCTGAAGAAAGATACGAAGATTGTAAGGGTTACTACAGCACAAATTGATGCATTTTATCAGAATAAGGGAGAAATGGCAGCCTCTACATTTAAGTTGAAGCCTTTTGCAAATGAAAACTTCATATTACAGAGCGAAGATAGTTCTGCTATGGCAACTTATGATAGTGTAACCCAAAATCTCAAACGTATTGAAAAAATACGAGCCTATGGCATTGAGCCACGCAATGCAGAGCAAACTTTTGCCATGCAAGCATTAATGAATCCTGAAATTAAGTTGATGTCGCTTACAGGTATTGCAGGTACAGGAAAAACATTATTAGCATTAGCCGCTGCACTTGCACAGGAATTTGACTATGAGCAAATTCTATTATCACGTCCTGTGATAAGTTTGCCGAACCAAGAAATGGGATTTTTACCAGGAGCAGTCAATGAAAAACTTGCCCCCTATATGCTTCCTTTATTTGACAATCTTTCGGTAATAAAGAGTCAGTTCAAAGCCACGAGCAAAGAGGCAGTGCATCTGGAGGAGTTACAAAAGCAAGATAAACTAATGATAACGCCTTTGGCATATATTAGAGGGCGAAGTTTGAGTAATACATTTTTCATCATTGATGAATCGCAGAATCTTACACCTCACGAAGTGAAAACTATTGTAACTCGTGCAGGAGAGAATACAAAACTTATATTTACAGGAGATATTCAACAGATTGACTCTCCGTATTTAGATATGCGCTCCAATGGTCTTACTCATTTAAGTGACCGTATGATAGGACAAGAATTCTTTGCTCATATTAACTTGGTAAAAGGAGAACGGAGTGAACTTGCAGAAGTTGCGGGAAAACTACTGTAATACTTTGCTATTTTAGGAAGATAATAATGCCTTGCAAAAGTTCTTTTGTAAGGCATTATTATTTATTAAATATTTCTTGCTCGTGTTTTTGGTTAAAATGCCTCGAATAATTTGGAGTAATGATGATAAATTCTCAAGAAATAGCAAGTCTTCCAATTTTTTGAGCAATCAAATTGTACTGTGGATTATTGTTTTACAATCTACTTTATTATTTTTTTAATTTGATTAGCCTTTTGCATCATTTTTTTTAGAGATGTAGTATCCCCCTTGTCGAGATAGGATTTGAAGGACTGTAGATTGGCAATATACATATCTAGAGTATGTGAAAGATGCGCTGTATTTTGCTCAAAAATAGGGGCCCAAGTTTCGGGTGCACTTTTGGCTAAACGTACCGTAGAGGCAAAACCTGTACCTGCAAGTTCAAGGATATGGCGTTCACTTTTTTCAACTTCAAGCACTGTTAATCCCAACATAAAAGAACTAACATGTGAAAGATGCGAAATATATGCTATATGTTCATCATGCGCTTGTGCATCTGTATAATAGAGTATTTCCATATTAAGATTATAGTACATATTTTGCACTCTACTTAGGGCAATATCACTACATTTATCTTGTTCACAAATAATTACTTTTTTTTTGTCAAAGAGTTCTCTTGTTGCAGCATTTGGACCAGAATATTCTGTCCCTGCCATAGGATGCGAAGCAACATATTGTCTTCGATTTGGATGATTGCTTACCGACTTACAAATACGTCCTTTTGTAGAACCCATATCGACAACGACGGTATTTGCATCAATACTATCTAAAATATTGGGCAGTAAACTCCAAATAGCATCCACAGGAATTGCGATAATGACTAAGTCGGCTTGAGCAAGAGCGGTATGTTCCAAAGGCACTATTTCATCTACTAAGCCCAAGGAAAGAGCTTGTTGAGTATGGTAAGTATTACTTTCGATACCCACTAATCTATGAGCAAATCCACATTGACGAAGTGCTAATGCTAATGAACCGCCAATCAGTCCTAATCCTATAATAGTAACATTCATGTCTCTTTAGACTAGATAAAAAAACTATCAATAAAAGAAAGCAAAAGTAATGTTTTTTTGCCTTGTAAAATACATTTTTTCTAACAGTTTATAGGCAATAGACCTCCTATATAGTAGGTTTTAAATACATTTACCCTAAATTTTGCCCCAAAATATTTGCAAAAAAAACAAACTCGCTTTATCTTTGCGGTCTAGTAAATAAATATGATACTGTTGCAGCATATATTAAACTTTCTCATTAAATGGAGTTCTCCATTTATATTACGGTCATTTACCGTTACCGCGTACCTTATTCATTAAGCCTTAAAATTTCACTTTATGAAATGTAACCGTTTGTATATAGAGGGTCTTAGCAATGAAGAGAGTTTTGATTTAAAAGTGCGAAATGTGCGCATAGACATTGCCACTGCGTATAGAGAAACACTAGACTTATATAGCCGACTATGTACTTTTGTATGGTGAGACCAAGCATAAATCCTATATTGAAGTTCTCGATGCAAGGACTGAATGCTATGAAAAACATATGGCGCAACGAAGAGGAAGGAAGGGCAAAGAGTAAAATATGCTTACTTTGTACTTAGTAAGTGTCCAAAATATAAAACGGACTGATAAACAAAAGAAAGAAGACTTATGAAGTCTAAAACAAACGAAAGATTAATACATGTGGTAGCAGTTGTTTATTAAGAAAAAATCATAATATATAACTAGTTACTTTCGTTTAAAATGACGATAATATATAGCCAATAATTTAAAAAAATAAATGTAATTATGAAAAAAACCTTGTATAAATTTTTGACCCCACTAGGAGTACTGTTCTTAGGCGTTTGTATGTTTTCTGTGCCCTCTCTTAAGGCACAAGACAGGTTAATAACCTCCGAGGTTATTACCACGAACTTTGACTCAATTGAAAACCGTCTTTATGCGTGGATGCGTTATGCCCCCTCAGGAGCAGATACTTGCTTACAAGCCGTAGTAGATACGATCTTGTTTCGCTTGCAAAAGAAAGACAATGGGGTTTATGTACCCGTAGGCTCCAAAGAAGGTTATGACGTAATTAAACTTTCGCACTTTCAAGCCGATAGTTTTGGCGCCATTATTGACCGCTTTTATAATAAAGGTGGCGATGTTATCCATGCACTAGCCGTAACCACAGCAAAAGGTTTACCAGGTTATGGCTTGATATTTAATCTAGAAGGGGCAGGCTTATCCATTACAGAAAAAGACTCAGTAATGATAACGCTAGAGACGAAATTACCTGCTATACGTTGCCGTTGGTGTGGGGTAGGACA
>JBOFDL010000116.1:0-4496 GCA_051646985.1 Bacteroidales bacterium
CAAGAGACCTTGACGATTTACTTATCGGCTACCAAAAATTGCCTACCGAAGCCACCGCTCCTTATCCCAGCCCTGTAGAAAGGGTTGGCAACTTTATGATAGGTTATATGGACTATGCCGCTAAGAAAGACGAAGAAGAGGAATTTATGCCTATTGCCATTGACACCTCAGCTAGGGTTGTTGAAGCACCTTCCTCTGAAGACCCTTATCAAATTGCCAGTAACCTCCCAAAAACCTCTGTCAAATGGGAAAAAGACACCTATAATTTTAAGAAAATAAAGGAAGGCGAAAAGGTATCCCATAGTTTTGAGGTAAAAAACACAGGCAACAATGATTTACATATTACAAATGTTAAGCCTTCATGTGGCTGTACTGCAACTTATTGTACCAAAGATATTATCAAACCCGGCGAATCTTGTTCTATCGTAATCGAATTTAATTCTGCCGGAAAGTCGGGAACACAACAAAAGTCCATCACTGTTATTGGAAACTTTGAAGGCAGTATGCAAAAGGTCTTAAAATTCACGGGAGAGGTCGTTAATAAAAAATAAAATACCATCTCCATTTTTTATATAACCATCGTTGATATTATGAATACAAAACAAGAACAAACGCGTGGCATACTTTCAGGTCTCGCACCCTACCAAGGGGCTTGGGGCAATGCTGAACTTATACATCTGTTGCGAAGAACACTTTTCGGGGTAACAAAAGCGGATTTAACTGCCTTCGCAGGCATGAACATGAATCAAGTTGTGGATTCCCTCCTCAACTACTCTTCTACTCCTCCCCTCCCCCCAATTAACAACTACAACACAGCTACTTTCACTGACCCGAATGTACCTTTGGGGCAGACATGGGTAGGTGCAATACCCGACGGACCTAATGATTTCTATCGTAGGTATTCTCTCCGAACTTGGTGGATACAGTTAATGGTCAATCAGGAACGAAATATTCGTGAAAAAATGGTTTTATTTTGGCAAAATCATTTGGTAACCAATTATTCTGAAGTTGGCGTATCTTGGGCTTCGTATTCCACCAATATTTTATTGCGTGCTTCTGCTTTGGGCAATTTCAAACAGCTTATCAAAGATATTACCATTGACACGGGTATGTTGAAATACCTCAACGGATACCAAAACAATAAGAATAGTCCAGATGAAAACTATGCCCGAGAGCTTCAGGAGCTGTTTACCTTAGGAGATGGGGCTGGATATACAGAAGACGATGTTAAAGCTGCAGCAAAAGTTCTTACGGGTTTTCGAATTAGTAATACAAATATGGCTTATTATTTTGATGCAACCAAACATGACATCAACGATAAGGTTTTTTCTTCTTTTTATAATGATACCGTAATTACTGGATTAAGTGGCGCAGCTGGCGAAGATGAATTAGATGCTTTGGTAGAAATGATTTTCACCAAGAATGAAGTTGCTTTATTTATGTGTAGGAATTTATATCGCTTCTTTGTGTATTACGAAATAGATAATGATATAGAAACCAATGTAATTATTCCTTTGGCAAACACTTTTAGAAATAACAATTATGAGATAATGCCTGTCATGGCGCAGTTATTAAAAAGCGAGCATTTTTTTGACATTGCCAATAGGAGCTGCTTAATTAAAAGTCCCATAGATTTTGCCATAGGGCTTTGCCGACAGTTTAACGTGGCTTTCCCTGATAATACCGATGTTGTATTGCAAGGAAAACATTATAACTATATCAATTCCCAGCTTCAAAGTATGCAGCAATCGCCTGGCGAACCACCTACCGTTGCGGGGTGGTCTGCATATTACCAAGAACCTGCTTATCACGAGATGTGGATAAATTCTGTAACCTATCCTGCAAGGGTATCCTTTGCTGACAAATTGATTACCACAGGCTACAGCAATTCGGGATATAAAATCATATTTGATATTATAGGCTTTACAGAAAGTCTCGATGACCCATTTGACCCTAACGCCCTCATTGCAGAAGCTGTTTCGCTTTTGTATGGATTAGATGTTTCTCAAAATGTTAGAGACTTTATGAAAAGTATTTTACTTTCTGGTCAATCACAGGATAGCTATTGGACGGTATCTTGGGATAATTATATTCAAGACCCAACCAATATGACTTATTATCAAGAAGTTTATAATAGATTACAGGCTTTGTATAAATATATATTAGACAATCCAGAACATCAGTTAAGTTAAAGGTAATATATAGTTATCGGAGGCTATGTAATACATTACAATGCCTCCGCAATATACTACATAACCATTGTAATACATATCGTAGCCTTCGTTATTCATTACAGCACCTCCGAAATAGATTATATTGACTTCGTAATAAATTACATTGATATTGTTTTATATTACATTGCTTACGGAATAGATTACATTGGCATTGTATTTTTATCGTTCGGAACTTTCTAAAAATCCCGAACGCTAAAAATAGGTTACAAAGCCTTATTTTTATATTAATTCATCACAAATAACTATATGAAAGCATACCGATTTTCTATTATACTCATTGTTTTTGTTTTGTTTGGGAGTATATTAGGTTCTTTTATGGGGAAAAATGCAGAAGTTTTAAAACCATTAGGTGACATTTTCCTAAATTTATTATTCACAGCCGTTGTACCACTTGTTTTTTTCTCTATTGCATCTGCCGTTTCCAATATTACAGATGGATTACGCTTGGGAAAAATACTCGGAAGTATGTTAGCCGTTTTTATAGCCACAGGAATTATTGCCTCTTTGGTTATGGTAGTAGGCGTAAATATTTATCCTCCTGCCGAAGGCTTACAAATATCATTGCCCGCTCCGGATAAGATAGAAAGTTCCTCTATTGCACAAAAAATTGTAGAAACTTTAACAACCAATGACTTCGTAGGTTTATTTTCAAAGAAAAATATGCTTGCCATTATCTTTTTTGCTTTGCTCACAGGTTTTGCTACACAGATGGCAGGCGAAAAAGGAAAGGTATTTGGAGCATTTTTAGTTTCTGCGAATGAAGTTATGTTAAAATTAATCCAAATTATTATGTACTTCGCCCCCATAGGGCTTGCCGCTTATTTTGCGTATCTTATCGGATTCTTTGGACCTCAATTAACCCAGTCTTTATGGCGTGCTATGGTTTTATATTATCCTATTTCTATTATTTATTTCTTTGTAGCCTTCACATTATATGCAATATGGGCAGCAGGAATAAAAGGCATGAAAACTTTTTGGGAAAACATTTTGCCTGCAAGTCTTGTCGCTTTAGGGACTGGAAGCAGCATGGCAACAATACCAACAAACCTTGAGGCTGCTAATAAAACAGGTGTCCCCCGAGATATTAGCGAGATGGTTATTCCTATTGGCGCAACCATACATATGGACGGCTCATGCCTTTCTGCCATTCTCAAAATCGCTTTATTGTTTGGATTGTATGGAAGAGATTTTACAGACCCCATGACAATTATTACCGCAGTAGGCGTAGCACTTTTGAGTGGCACAGTAATGAGCGGTATTCCCGGTGGTGGATATATCGGAGAGGTATTAATCATTCAATTATATGGGTTTCCTATTGAAGCGATGCCTATTGTAACATTAATTGGCACACTTGTAGATCCCACCGCTACGATGGTTAATTCCATTGGCGATAATGTAGCTAGCATGATGGTGGCAAGAATTGTAGAAGGCAAGGATTGGTTTATGCGGTTGGGTACTCCTTCTGACGTAGGATAAAACTTGTGAATATCGTAGATAAAGTTCCTTAATTTTATCTACGATATTCTATTAAATGCCCGCAAATACCCAACCGCAGACTACTTTGGGATAAAAATAGGTAGCTTTGGGAGGCATTGTTGCACCGGCTTGGCAAACTGCAACCATTTCATTTAAACTTACCTCTCTGCAAATAAACGAATAAGCTCCTTTTGTGGCTTCTCGTAAGGCTTGTGAGTAGCTTTTTTCGTAGCGTAATGAGGGCGAGTTTGCCTGCCGACGATAGGGAATAAATCCTACTTTTTCAAACACAAAATAATGTAAAACGGTGTAAGATAAGTCTTTAACTTCGTTGGGTAAGGGCAAAGAAATATGTAAGCGAGGAGATAATTCGGGTCGGAGTTCTATCACGTATTCATACTCTTTGTGTAACAGCCCAAAAGCATATTTTTTTTCCCGCAAATATTCGAGCAAAGGCGTAGGCGAACCCGAAATATCTGTAACGGTAAAATAAGTATCCAAATTTTGCAGCCATTTATCCATGCCCCCATCTATGGCAGGTCGCCAGATGCGGTGGGTAGGCAAAATGCGCAAATCGTCTGCGCAAAGATTTGTCAAATAGGTGAAATGATAGTTTGCTCCATGTTCAGCGGTCAGAACGCCTGCGTCTTTTAATAGTTTACGATATACTTTTGCACTTTCCCAACGGTGATGCCCATCGGCAAGGTATAATATCTTGGTTTTCAATACTTCCTGAAAAAAAGTAATGTCATTTTCTGCGGTTATCGCCGCAAAAATATGTTTCAC
>JBOFDL010000117.1:0-4856 GCA_051646985.1 Bacteroidales bacterium
CGCAAATGAAATATTATTATTCGTCTAAATCTTGATCTATTTTACGTTTGCCTTGTGACTTTTCAATAATGTCTTTCGCTAATGTTGCAGTAACTTCTGCATAATGTGAAAATTCCATTGTTGAAGTAGCTCGACCTGAACTAAGAGTTCGTAGGACTGTTACATATCCAAACTGTTCTGAAAGTGGCACTTGTGCTTTAATAACGCGTGCATTTCCCTTAGAGTCCATATTTTGAATTTGCCCACGACGCTTATTAAGATCACCAATAATATCTCCCATATATTCTTCTGGGGTTACTACTTCAAGCGACATAATAGGCTCCATAATTACAGGATTTGCCTTTGGACAGGCATGACGAAAGGCTGCACGAGCACATATCTCAAATGAAAGTGCATCAGAGTCAACTGGGTGAAATGATCCATCCTTAATTGTCACCTTTAAGGCAGGAACTTCATAACCCGCCAATACTCCGTTTGCCATTGCTGATTTAAAGCCTTTTTCTACAGCCGGAATAAATTCGCGAGGAACATTTCCACCTTTCACTACATCAATAAATTGAAGCCCTGCAACATTTTCATCAGCAGGTCCAAGTTCTACAATAATATCAGCAAATTTACCTCGTCCTCCTGTTTGTTTTTTAAATACTTCACGATGCTCAACTGTTCCACGCAATGCCTCTTTATAGTTCACTTGAGGAGCTCCTTGATTAATCTCAACCCCAAATTCACGTTTCAAACGGTCAACAATAATTTCAAGATGTAGTTCACCCATACCACTGATAACGGTTTGACCTGTTTCCTCATCCGTGCGAATTGTAAATGTTGGGTCTTCTTCAGCAAGTTTACTCAAAGCCATGCCTAATTTATCTAAATCCTTTTGCGTTTTTGGTTCCACCGCAAGTCCAATTACGGGGTCTGGAAAACTCATAGACTCAAGAACAATAGGGTGTTTTTCATCACAAACAGTGTCTCCTGTACGAAGATCTTTAAAACCAACACAAGCGCCAATATCTCCTGCTTCCAAAAACTCAATAGGATTTTGTTTATTTGAGTGCATTTGATACAAACGAGAGATTCGTTCTTTTTTAGCGGACCGAGGATTATAAACATACGATCCAGCATCTAAACGACCAGAGTATGCTCGAACAAATGCTAATCGACCTACAAATGGATCTGTTGCAATCTTAAATGCTAGCCCACAAAAAGGATCACTTACAGAGGGCTTGCGAATTATTCTCTCTTCTTCATTTGCAGGGTTAGTTCCCTCAATACTTCCCTTATCTAAGGGACTTGGGAGATAACGAACCACTGCATCAAGCAAATATTGCACGCCTTTATTTTTAAAAGAGGCTCCACACATTACAGGGACAATAGACATTCCTATTGTTGCCTTGCGAATAGTAGAAATAATTTCTTCTTCGGTAATAGAGTCTGGATTATCAAAAAATTTTTCAAGTAATTCATCATTATACTCTGCAATAGACTCTATAAGTTTTCCTCGCCATTCAACAACCTCTGCAAGCATATTTTCAGGAATTGATTCGACTGTATAGTTAATCAACTCTTTACTGTCTGCATCATAAATCAAGGCTTTATTACTAATCAAGTCTACTATTCCTAAAAATTTATCTTCCGAGCCAATGGGCAATACAATCGGCACAGGATTTGCGCCTAATTTCTCCTGAATTTCTTTCACTACATTGAAGAAGTCTGCGCCAGTTCTGTCCATTTTATTCACATACGCTACTTTTGGGACATTATATTTCTCGCTTTGACGCCATACCGTTTCTGATTGTGGCTCTACTCCTCCTACTGCACAAAATGTTGCAACTGTTCCGTCCAACACTCTTAGTGAGCGTTCAACCTCAACGGTAAAATCTACGTGACCTGGGGTATCTATAAGGTTGACATGATAGGTATGCCCATCATAATTCCAAAAAGTTGTAGTTGCTGCAGATGTAATTGTAATGCCCCGTTCTTGTTCCTGCACCATCCAATCCATTGTTGCTCCACCTTCGTGTACTTCCCCGATTTTATGAGTCTTACCGGTATAAAACAAAATTCGCTCGCTAGTAGTTGTTTTACCAGCATCAATATGCGCCATAATTCCGATGTTGCGCGTATATGAAAGGTCTCTTGCCATTTTTAGTATATATCTAATCGGTCTATATTATTTTGTTCTATTACACTCTATAATGAGCAAATGCACGGTTGGCTTCTGCCATTTTATGCATATCTTCTTTACGCTTAAAAGCACCACCCTCTTCGTTATAAGCCGCCATAATTTCTGCTGCAAGTTTTTCCGCCATTGACTTTCCTCCACGAGCCCGTGCATACTTAATCATGTTTTTAACACAAATGGCTGTCTTACGACCAGGACGAACTTCGGTAGGAACTTGAAAGTTTGCGCCTCCAATACGGCGACTTTTCACCTCTACTGCTGGAGTTATATTCTCTAGTGCCTTTTTCCAAATATCAAGCGGAGCCTTATCTGCATCTTTCATCTTCTCACCTACTTTTTCGATTGCATCGTAAAAAATATCATAGGCAATACTCTTCTTTCCATCGTACATAAGATCATTTACAAACCTTGTAACGAGGATGTCTCCAAACTTTGGGTCAGGAAGTAGAATTCGTTTTTTGGGCTTAGCCTTTCTCATTTACAGTCTTCTTGTTTTGTATTATTTAAACTAACTATTTTTTTGCAGGAGACTGTCCTGCTTTAGGACGTTTTGCTCCATACAATGATCGGCTTTGGCGACGACCATCAACTCCAGAAGCATCAAGTGAGCCTCTCACCAAGTGGTAACGCACACCTGGAAGATCTTTCACTCTACCTCCACGCACTAACACAATTGAGTGCTCTTGCAAATTATGTCCTTCTCCTGGGATATAGGCATTGACTTCACGTTGATTTGTGAGACGTACACGCGCCACTTTACGCATTGCTGAATTTGGTTTTTTAGGAGTAGTAGTGTACACACGCACACATACTCCACGACGTTGTGGGCACGAATTCAAAGCAGGCGACTTACTTTTCTGAACAAGTTTTGTCCGACCTTTTCTTACAAGTTGCTGAATTGTTGGCATTGTTATTGTCTACTTAAAAATCAATTATATTAGAAGTTTGTCATTTTACGCGCCTTTCATATTTCGTCTCGTCTAAAACAAAGTTATGAACACTCACTAAAATGGGCTGCAAAGGTAGTCTTTTTTTTTGATATGCAAGAGTCAACTTCACTTTTAGCTTTTATTTTTGATAGAAAACACCCCTTTCTGCAGCTAAACATTGTTAATAACAAAAATCTGAGGCATTTTTATAAAGTGCAAAACTATTGCTTCACGCAACGGACGGAAACATTATACTTAAGATCCTCTGCACTTCTATAACTTCCTAAAAAACCAGGAGGAACATTATTATAAGACATAAGTCCCATTGATATACTCGAAATAGGCCCCGTACCACTAAGACTATTCCCTACAACATAAGTATTTGTAAATCCAACGTTCGCCATTAAGCCTCTGTGAAGGTAATGTGTTGGATTTCCCCAACCTGTTGGCAATAAAGAGAAGCCATATCTATCTGTGCCTGCAGTCTCTTGTCCAAAATAGGACCATATTGCTTCGGTGTGCGAACTAACTACACGAGTTGTATCAGGATAACTAAAACCTGGTTCCCAGACTATACTCTCAATTCGCTGTCCTGTTAGTTTTACAAAGGGCGCATTCGAATTAATTTTAAGGTCTCTAACTAAGCAAGTGTAAACAAGAGAACCATTATCTGGACATTGGTGCATACAAGGAGAATTCTTCCCTGTTACGCCTGGTTCTCTAGAATTGCTGCCATCGGCAGGGCAGCCACTACCACAATTACGCTCTACCAAATTTGCCATTTTGCCCCAATCGCCTCTTGAGGGAACTAACCAACCTCTTGGACACACCCCTCTATGAATACTAGGACTCATATTTGCATAACTTGGCAAATTGGTTGGACGACTCGCAGCACTTGTATTCGTTGCAAATCCATCTTCCGTAACAGACACTGCACTTGGGTAGAGTGCGCCATAGGTTTCACAAGCAATTTTTGGAGATGTCTCTGCACTAAAAGCAGTTCCTGCTGTGCCTACAATTACTCCACTTGCCGGAAGGTCTGGCCCTCCTGGACAATAATACGTATTAAATCGTTGACTTGCATCAGTACCCCAATAAGCGCTTGCTTTCGTCTGCCAGACCAAGGGTTTGCTTGCCGTACCTTGATAGTTCAAGTTTTGTGCCAACCACCAACGATTGTCGGGCATAAGAACCGTGCGATAATATTTGCAATCTCTTGCATCAATAATCCATGCTTCCCAGTTGCGTTCTCTGCTTTGACGACGATAACAGGCTTGAAAGTCTGTGCCTTGTTGAGGGCAACCTCTCACAATATCTTTTGTAGGGTCAAAAATGCGGTCGGAGCCGTGTACCCCGCAACCTCTACATACGGCTGGGTAAAGTTCTTCTTCTACACTCACACGAATACTATCCGTGATGGCAATATCATCGCCGAGTTTGAAGGCGATATGATAGGCGGATTGTTTCATATCATATATAAGAGTATCTCCTCGACGAAGTTTGGCAGCAGGTTCTGCATCAAAAGGGGCTACTTGACAAGTCAGAACGCCAGGGCCTCCATTAAATTCGTTTTGATTATAAAAGCATTGGTCGCTTTTCTTTTTACCGGTGTACCAAACAGGGGTACTAATAACCTTAATGGGTTGACGACCAAGTTCGGTTTCGTTATGCTTGAGGCGAAATGCCAAGGTGTAGTTTAAACAACTCTTTGTTGAGGTAAGCGGAATGTTCGCAAACTCTACTAA
>JBOFDL010000118.1:0-2507 GCA_051646985.1 Bacteroidales bacterium
AAAAATGTAGGCTTAAGCAAAGCCTATAATAATGCAGCCAAGTATGCTAAAGCAAATGGGTTTGAATACCTGCTTTTATTAGACCAAGATACCCTTTGGAATGAAGATTTTTTTGAAAAACTATCTATTGCAATAGAGCAAAATCCAACTATTAAACTATTTGCACCTATAGTATTACTAAAAAAGAATAATGCACGTTTTTCACCACAACGTTTTATTCTTACTCGCACTTTTAACACTACTATTACGCAGGGTATCTACCCTGTCAATAAATATCTGATTGTAAATAGCGGAATATGTATCAAACTTGATGCCTTTTTTAGTTGTGGTGGTTATGACGATGCGGTTTATTTGGATTATGCCGATGTTCGCTTTATCGAAAAATTTGCAAAGTACTATAATCCCTTTTACTTATTCAACTCTATAGCTTATCAAGACTTTTCAAACGATGAAACCGATGCTCAAAAACTGTTTAATCGATTTTGTATTTACTTAGATTGTCTATTGCATTATCCTAAAACAAGCATTATTGTCAAATTAGCATTTCTATATACAATATTTCGCCATAGTGTAGCTCTTACGCTACGCACACGAGAGTCTCGATTTATCAAAATGTTTTTTACACACTATCTATTTAAATAGAAACCGTATTTTTGCCGAATGAAATTCCCCTTACACGAAAGTCAAACCATAGAATTCAAAACTTCTTTTAATATTGAAGTTATTGAAAGTTTAGTTGCTTTTGCTAACACCCATGGCGGTACGGTATATATTGGGGTAGATGATAAAGCACAGCCAATAGGAGTTGAAGTAACAAATGATATCCAACAAAAATGGCTCAACGAAATTAAAACCAAAACAGAACCCGCTCTTCTACCTGAAATTGCAACTATAACTACTGCAAATCATAAAACAATCGTAAGTTTTAGTGTTGAAGAACATCCCCTAAAACCCATTTCTGTATCCAATCGCTATTTCGTCCGAAAAGGAGCCTCCAATCATAAAATGAATGCAGCAGAAATATCAGACTGCTATATGCGCACTCGGCAATACTCATGGGATGCTTATCCGTACCTAAATACAAGTTTGCAAGACTTACAAGAAGAGAAAATAGTAGAATTTATTACAAAAGTAAATGCCGTAGGACGCTTTACCTTACCACAAGCCCCACAAGAGGCACTACAAAAGTTGGGGTTTCTTGACAATGATACCCCTACGAATGCCGCCATGATTCTTTTTTCAAAAAAAAATCTGCACTATAACGTACATATTGGACGCTTCAAAAGCAACACACAAATTCTTGATGATAGAGTATTTAATGGAAACTTATTTGATGTTGTCAAACAATCCATGCAATATATTATTGGACATTTAAAATTTGCCTTTGATATTACCATTACAGATGCCAACACGCAACGAAAAGAAATACCAGAATATCCATTAGAAGCCATCAGAGAACTCCTATTAAATGCACTTATTCATCGAAACTATCAAAGTTCATCAGATGTTCAAATAAAAATTTACGACCAAAAAATCTGCTTTTTTAATCCAAGTGGCTTATACGGTGCCCTTACAGAGCAAGACTTACACACCAATATTTACAGAGCAAGTACTCGTAACAAACAATTAGCCGAAGCCTTTTATCTTACCAAAGATATTGAGAAGTATGGCAGTGGATTTATGCGCATTCGAGAAGCCATTAAAGCCTATTCTACGATGCAATTTCTATTTGAGAATTTAGCCGATGGCTTTTATACCGAATTAAATTACATAGAGCAAAAGAAAAACGCTATAGAAAGTGCCGATAAGAGTGCCGATAAGAGTGCCGATAAGAGTGCCGATAAGAGTGCCGATAAGATTATGCAATTGATTACTCAAAACAATCGTATAACCATAAAAAGCCTATGTAAAACATTACAACTATCGGATAGAGGAGTGAGAAATAATATTGATAAATTAAAACAACAAAAGAAACTTAAACGCATGGGTGGAAAAAAAAATGGCTATTGGAAAATAATTGACCGCAAAACAAATACACGATGAAAATTTCAGTATGTATGGCAACATACAACGGCGAAAAATACATAAAAGAGCAATTAGACTCTATACTTTGTCAAATAGGAGATGATAGTGAACTTATCATCTCAGACGATGGTTCTACCGATAGTACACTGGATATAATCCGTGCATATAATGACGAGCGTATTAAAGTCTTTATACATGAGAAGAAAGAAAATAAATTGCGGAGAGGATATAAAAATCTTCAATAT
Source organism: Bacteroidales bacterium (assembly GCA_051646985.1). Taxonomy (GTDB): domain Bacteria; phylum Bacteroidota; class Bacteroidia; order Bacteroidales; family UBA932; genus JAITMY01. The sequence goes on from JBOFDL010000118.1 coordinate 2,271, forward strand.
GTATATAAAAATTTTGAAAATGCTCTTATTCATGCAAAGGGAGATTACATATTTCTATCAGATCAAGATGATATTTGGCTATCCAACAAAGTTGAACGCATGATGCAAGAGTTTGATAAAGAAGTACAATGTATCTTACACAATAATATCGTTGTAAATAATGAATCTAAGGTGTTGCTCGAATCTTTTTTTCAATACTCTAAGCCTAGTCAATTTTTAATGCGATTTCTATTTAAG
>JBOFDL010000119.1:0-10620 GCA_051646985.1 Bacteroidales bacterium
TTTATTAAGGGGTCTCTTTGGCGAATAAAAAACGACCCTTCTCGTAATGAGGAGGGTCGTTTCTGGATTCTATTCCATTCAATGAATAGAGTATTTAAGTCCCACTTAATTCTTTATGACCATAACTTTAAAGGGTAAACTCCTTGTTCCACAAGTTCAGCAATTTTCTTTACAACCGTAGGTTTATCTTCGGAGTAAGTTACTCCAAACCATTTTGAGGGGGTATCTAAAACCTGAACTTTTGCGACTTTATTCTTAATCAAACTATCAATCACATAGGGTATAAAGAATTCAGATTTTGGATTTTGTCCTTGTTCTTCCAAAAATTTCTTAAACGATTTTTCAGAGTGTGCAAAATAATCTGTCGTAAAACCCCACATATTCATTGATACAGGCATATTAGGGTCTTTAAAGACTACAAATTTTCCATCATCATTCTTATAAGCAGGTACTCCATTTTGGTACTCAATATGCGTACGTTCTACCACCGATACAAGATAACCTTCAGCATCTTTTTCGCAAACTCCACGTGCCACAGACCCCGATTCTGACAATGTATTATTTAATCTATAGCCAATCATACTGTAAAGATTCTCACCTTTTGCTTCTGTCAAGAATTTTGCAAGAATTTCAAATGATTCTTTTCCATAAAAATCATCCGCATTAATCACTCCAAACGGTTCTTTAATCACCTCTGCACCCATCATCACTGCATGATTTGTGCCCCAAGGTTTTGTACGTTCTGTATTGTAACTCACTCCTTGAGGAAGTTTATCGAGTGCTTGAAACACAATCTCAATTTCAATTTTCCCGCCAAAGCGATTTGTAAATGCTTCACGAAAGGCGGCCTCAAAATCCTTTCTAATTACAAAAACAACCTTCCCAAAACCAGCTCTAATGGCATCAAATATAGAATAATCCATAATGGTTTCTCCACTTGGACCTACAGCATCCATTTGTTTAAGTCCGCCGTATCGACTGCCCATACCTGCAGCCAAGACAAATAAAGTTGGTTTCATATAAAATTATTTTAAGTAAGATGAATTATTTTAAGAATGAATAGATTATTACGCTACATAAATATAGAAAAATCAATTTATTGATTAACTGGATTAAGGGGAGCGAGGGTTTTTTTTGATTTCTTTTTCGGTTTAGATTGAGGCGTTAAAATAGGATTTAAGGACTTTTTCTTGTTCTTTTGTTCAGATAATTGCGCACTGTCTCCTAGTAGCAAACTCATCCCTAGTCGAAGACTTGTTTGACGTGAGCTACGAAAATCTAATGCTAGTATATTATCACAAATCAAATGAAATTTTGCTCTAGCAGTTCCCATTATCACCCCTACTCCTACATTACTTCCTTTATTAACATAACTGTAAGATAGTGTTCCATTAACAGGAAAGTTTTGAGTACTCACGCCTAATGCAAATAATGGGTATGTGTTGTATCGACTGATTGTTAAAGACGTCAAGGCATTTGCAACAAAATTATCATCTATAATGTATGACATTCCAAACATCATTGTTGGATCTGTCCAACGCAGTAAGTTATATTGATAACCGCCTTGCATTTTTGTGCTTAATAAAAGAGAGTCTGATATTTGTCCCATAACATCTGCTCCGTTTTCTTCGGAGGGGAGTTGGCTGCTAGGAATACCATCAAAGTGTACTGTATTACCGCCATTGATTGCTTCTGCATAAGTTGACTTTTTCCAATTTATTGCGCCTAAATTGATAACACTTCCTGATGCAGAGAAGCGTTCGCCTTTTATCTCAATACCAACATCAATACCTGCACCGTGTCCCGCAATAGAGGGACGATAATTGCCAAACTCAAGATTAAAGTCCTCTAATCCAAATTCCCCACGAGGTAAATTAACAGGGAATCCCGAAAAGTTCATCTCAGGAGATAATCCCGCAGTAATCGCCCACGTATTGGGGTCTGTATAGAGATAAGAGTTCTTGGTTAAATACATATCATTGTATGCAAACCCCATTAAGTATTTTACCTTTGCGCCTATTGTAATTACATCTTTTACAATATCCGTAGAAAAACCTAATGCTATAGAGGTATATATATCAGACTTTTCTCCAAAACCTTCAAACGTGATTGTCTTTCCAGCATAAGGCAAATTACCGTACCATGCTAAGTTCACCAAATCTCTAGGAATACTTCCTTCAAACGACCCCTTTAAAGCAATATCCAAAGTAAAATAAGTGTTTTTACTTGCCATAAAGCCAAAATTGAGTAGGTTTAGTTCCAATGTTCCATATCCACTTTCAATGGACGACATATGTTCTATTACATTGCGTATTTGAGGAATGTGATTTGAAAATTGATTAATATTCAATCCAAATGCACTTACTGCTCCACCTACATGTATAGATGAGATTAATGGAGCACCCAAAAACATTTTTCCCTCTTTGAGTTGAAAGGCTGGATTCAAGTTATGTACCATAGGTACATCGCGCATGAAATATAAAGTTGTATTATATTGCGCTCTTACGAGTTGTCCAATCAATAACGCAACCAACAATGAGGTAAGTTTTATTGTATTGCGTACTATGCTTATTATCATTACTATCAAGCAAATTATTAGTCTAACATTGTTTTATCTAAATTAATCTTTAAGCCAATGCCAACTCTCATTTCTATTTTACGTTGAGAAAGGTCTTTTAATTGCTCTATATCAATACCTAAAGAATCTGATTGAATATTTACTTTTATTTGATTTACAAGTGCAATTTGTTGAGTTTGTGCCTCATCATAGAGTCTAATAACTTGCATTTTTTCATTAGGATAGGGCATAAATCGCTCATTATCGGAAAGTAATGTCTCAAAAACGGACTCCGTTGAATCCAACAAATGCATAGATAAAACGGCATGTACCCTTAATGGTGCAGCAATATTAATCAGCACTTTTGTTTGTTTTATATCCTCTATATCCTCTGCAAATTCACCTAAATTAAACTCTAAAGCATCTTTAAATAAGACGCTTTTATTTTGCAAGGAGTCATTGATAAGAGACTGTAGTTCATTCGGAAGACCAATCAATATATGATACGTCAATAAATTTAGGCTTGCTATAGATCCTTGTTCAACTAAACTTTCTGACAACATACTTAATAAAATAGGAGCAGTATAATCCAATATAGGTAAATCGGCCTTTATACGATATATAAATGTATCTATTTGATTTTGTACAGATTGAGGTAAACGTTTCTTTACACTATCTTGTAGTGAAAGTCCAAGTGCTTCAAATAAAAGTAAATTTTGCGATCTTGAATCAACCATATAAAGGTAGTGCAAGCAAAAATCGGCAAAATCAATATGCTCGTTGAGGTCAAGTATAAACGTAGTAACTGGGACTGCAAATTCTGGTGTCCAATTTAATTTCGTGTCATCTTGATTGCAAGCTGTACCAAAAGCGATAACAACGAGTAGTATAAAAAATAGTTTTTTCATATTTTGTATTTATATAAATACATACATTATATAATACTTAATGCATATTGCGTTTTTTATCTTCGGCCTCTTCCTCCATTGCCTTTTTCAACAACAATTCTTTATTAGATAGATTATTATTTTGTTGTTGAGTTTTATTCGACTTTTCTGAAGGGCTAAAGCGAGTTAATACGGGTTTATCATCATCCCACTCTTCTTCAATGGAAGACAACCGCTTTTCAGGTTCTTGTATGTTTTCTAAATTCGTTATCGAAATTAAATTCTGAGAAGAGGTCGTTGTGGTGTCAATAATTGCTGGTCGTTCTTCGGGCGCTAAAATTTCATTTTGCTCAATAATACCCTTTGCCAATTTTTCTTGCTGGCTTTTGCCGAATAGAAGATTAAGCCCTAAACGTGCATTCAAATATTGAGTGGACTTAAAATTCAGAGCCATAATATTATCAAGAATTATATGAAATTGCACATATTTTCGGCCAATAATAGTGCCTATCCCTAGATTGTTTTTCCCTCCTATATAACTGTAGGCAATGCTAGGGTTTACCATAAAATTTTGGGCATTTGCGGAAATTGAGAACATTGAACTATTTGTATAAAGTCCTCCTTGATAGCCATATAAAGCTGCAACATTAAGATATTTATGCAAGTCATAAGATGCACCTAGATAAACTGTTGGGCGAATTCTTGTTTTTTTACGAGAAGAAGTTACTTCCATTATTGTCAACCTCTTTATTGAGTCAGTCAATGAATTGGAAAAATCTGAACCTGCATCTAAATCTAGTCCTTCAAATTCAAAGGTTTGATTCGGATCTACAACTTTCATACTTGTACCTCTCCATTTTATCATACTTCCTAAATTAAGAACACTTGCAGATACTGTAAGCCCTTTCACCATAGGAACTTGCCATTCTGCGCCAAAATCAAATCCAACTCCTGACCCATTGCCATTAAGAGCGTCTTTTAGAGAAAAAATTTCGGTAAGACTATCTAATGGGTATTGTCCTGTTAAATTAGAGCGTGCGCCTGCCGTATAAATATCAGGGTTAAAACCCACTGTAATGTTATAATTATTAGGATCTGTATGTATATAAGACCCAGCGTCTATAGCCAAAGTATTATAAGAAAGTCCATAAAGATATTTTATTTTTGCTCCTACTGTTAGTTGTCCTTTAATAATAGGAACTGATGCGCCTAAGGCATGTTCGGTATAGACAAGCATATCAACTCCTGTATTCTGCAGATCCAATTTCGTATCAATCAAATCCTCATGCCCATTACCTAACCATATCAAGCGCTGTAAATCTTTAGTTGCTCTTCCTGAGCCATCAATTTTGAGTTTATTATCAAAAGTAAAATATATGCCTTTTATTACGAGTCCTAGGTTGAATATATTTAATTCTGAGGCTACTTGTACTTGCCCAAGTGGATCTTTTGAATTGATAATTTTTTGATAATTAGGGTTGTCTCCTAGCAAATTGTTATAAGTAATATTTTTGCCAACGGACTCTCCTTTTATTTGAAGAGAGCTCAAGAACGGAATCCCTATATAAATACTTCCATGCTTTGGTTGAAATGCAGGATTGAGTTGATGACGTAGGGATAATTCAGTCATATTGTAGAGCATAGGACTAAGTTGCGCATAACTTACTTTGCTTGCAAGAAGAAATAGACATATTATGTAGCGAGCAGACTTCATTTTTAGTTTGCTTTTATTTTTGCGTTTGCCTTTATTCGAAAGTCATACAAAAATCCCATTTTCCCTAAAGTTTTAACATCTTTTCCCTCAAACTCTTGATTTTCTAGTTCGAGATTGATGCTTACAAGAAGGCCTGTTGCATTTGTGATTATACTTTCTACTTGTTCTTCTTTAAATTCTACAGAGAGGTTTTCCGTTTCTCCTGAAAAAATCGGATTTGTGTCAGAGTATAGATCTGTTTTTGTGCTATCTATCATAGAAAAAACAGCACTGGGGGTCATTCGAAATGGGAGATTGTTGATGATGTCCATTTTAAAAACAGCAGAATTTACATCCTTAGGATTTACACCTATTAAGTTTTTTAAATTAATTTCAAGACTGTCTTGCATTCTTATATCTCCAAAAAAACTTTGAAGTTCCTTGTTGATGTCATTTTTCATATTGCTGTTGGAAGGAAATGATGTTATAAAATTTCCTGCAAGTATAAATACGTCTTTTGCATTTTTAGTGAGTCCTTTCAAAAGAATTTGGATGACTTTATCTCCATCTGCAATAATGGTCAGTTCCTTTTTCTTTACGAAAGAATTTTCACTGATTTTTATAGATGGCGAACGTGCGAGAAACTCATTAACAATTTTTGTGTCTTCTTCAGTCAATTCAAGTTGCTCTATAATATCAGTTTTGAGAGTAGGGACTTCATTCTTATACTCCACAAAAGACAGGGACTGTGTTGTATCTATCAATATTTTATAAGCCAAACTATTGACCTCTTTTTGCTCCAATGTTTTTATTTCTTTTTCCCAAAAAACTCCTAGTTGTTTTGCGAACTTAGAGGCTTGTCCTTGTTGCGAAAAGTCTTCAACTTTCAGCTCTGTTTGCTTTATGATGGGTAGTGCCCAAGTAGGATTCCAACGAGGATCCTTAGAGCATGAAGCCATTAGTGCTAAAAGGCAGAGACTTAAAAGAAAATGAGTGTATATTATTGTAATGCTATTTTTCATAATTCTAGTTTCTGTTCAATAAGTTGAATAAGAGTATGAATTATTTTAATATGGACTTCTTGAATTCTATCAGCATATCCACTATGTGTAACGCACAGATTCATATCGCATAGTTCTCCCACAAGTCCGCCATTTTTTCCAGTAAGCGCAATAGTTTTCATTTTCAATAATTTTGCTTGCTTTACGGCATTTATCACATTGGTAGAATCCCCACTTGTACTAATCGCAAAAAGTACATCATCTGCTTGTCCAAATGCTTCAATAAAACGAGAAAATATACTTTCAAAGCCATAATCATTCGCCACACAAGTTATATGTGATGCATCACTAATTGCTATGGCCGGCAAAGCTCTTCTATTATTACGAAATCGACCTGAAAGTTCTTCTGCAAAATGCATTGCATCACACATGGAGCCGCCATTGCCACATGAAATTATCTTTTTCCCAGTATTGAGACTATCCCTCATAATATTTGCCGCTTGTTCAATCTTTGCAATGTTATCTTCATTGCGTACAAATGTGTTTAACACTTGGATTGCTTCGGTAAAATTATGTTTTATGAGGTCAGTACTCATCATATTGCTAATAACAAATTATGTTATGGATTTATAAGTTTTCTGTAACGATTAACGCTTTGTATATATATTTTTTAATGTTCAGCATTTTTTTTCCACAAAAAAAATGGACTAGATTTTTTGCAGTAATAACCTGCAAATATAGTAAAAATATATTAGTCTTCCTGAAATATAACTAGATTTGCAGAGGTTTCTTCATTTATTTAAAACGGTATGAGATTATTTATTCAACGGGTAATACAAGCCAGTGTTAGTATTGATAAAAATTGCACTGCACAAATTGGAAAAGGACTATTGATATTAGTGAGTTTTGAGGAGAGTGACACTGAAGAAAGTTTAATTTGGGCAGGAAATAAATTACTAAACTTGCGTATTTTTAATGATGAACAAGGAGTAATGAATTTGTCGGTAAAAGACATTATGGGCGAATTGTTAATTGTTAGTCAATTTACTTTACATGCACAAATCAAAAAAGGCAATCGACCATCCTATATTCGAGCTGCTCGTCCTAATGTTGCGGAACCATTATACATCAAATTTATTCAATGGCTCAATAAAAATCTACCTAAGCCATCACAGACGGGTACATTTGGCGCTGATATGCAGATAAGTTTAATCAATGATGGTCCTGTGAGTATTTGGATAGATACAAATAATAAAGAGTAGTCAAAATCTAAAAGACAAAGAAGCCGTATTTTGAAAAAATGTATCTTTGCGTAAAACTATAAACTATCAAAAATTAAAAATAATTGAGATTATGGATACACTTTTTGACGATTATACAATGGACGTAGATGCTGCTGAAGTAGAGGCAGTATTAAAACAAATAGCAGTTAAAGCAAAGCAAAATCACTCAATTGATGTGTATAAAAAATGCTTGTCAGTGATTGATTACACAACGCTTAATGCGACAGACACTTTAGAAAGAGGCAAGCAATTTGCTGAAAAAGTGAATCATTTTCCTACACATTACAGCAATATTCCAAACGTTGCTGCTATTTGTGTATATCCAAGTTTAGTGAATGTGGTAAAGCAAACGCTCAAAAATGAACAAGTAAAAATTGCGGCTGTTGGAGCAGGATTTCCTAGCTCTCAAACTTATTTAGGGGTTAAAATATCAGAATGTTTAATGGCTGTTGAGCACGGAGCGGATGAGATAGATATTGTAATTTCACTTGGTCGTTTCTTAGATGATGACTATCAAACCACCTTTGATGAAGTCGCTCAAATTAAGGATAGTCTTGGAGAAGATGCACATTTAAAGGTTATTCTTGAATCGGGAGTACTTCCCTCCCTTACTCATATACGTATTGCAAGTTTGATGAGTATGGAAGCGGGAGCGGATTTTATCAAAACATCAACAGGAAAAATAGACCCTGCAGCCACACCACAAGCCGCCTTTGTAATGTGTACTGCAATAGCAGATTATTATAAAAAGACAGGAAGAAAAATAGGATTTAAGCCAGCAGGAGGCATTGTTACTACGGATGATGCAATAATGTACTATACAATTGTTAAGCAAGTATTGGGCGAAGAGTGGCTTAATTCAGAGTTATTTCGCATTGGCGCAAGCCGACTTGCCAATAATTTACTAGGAGATATTACACACAAAACAGAAATTTATTTTTAATTTAAAGTAGACAATAATGAAGAAAAAAGTATTAGTAACAGGAGGCACTGGTTATATTGGTTCGCATACGGTTGTTGAATTGCAAAATGCTGGTTATGATGTTGTCATTATTGACAATCTGTCAAACTCTTCTGCTGATGTGGTTGACAAAATCACCAAAATCACAAGTAAAAAACCTATTTTTTACCAATTGGATTGTTTGGATTACTCGGCTTTAGAAAAAGTATTTGTTGAACAAAAAGACATTGTTGCCATTATTCATTTTGCAGCAAGTAAAGCGGTTGGGGAATCAGTTCAAAAACCTCTCTTATACTATCGAAACAATATTATTTCATTAGTAAATTTATTAGACTTGATGCCTAAATTTGGGATTGAGAACTTTGTTTTTTCATCATCTTGTACTGTTTATGGTCAGCCAGATGAACTGCCTGTAACAGAAAAAGCCCCTCGTAAACCAGCAGAATCACCTTATGGGAACACCAAGAAAATTTGTGAAGACATTGTTTTCGATACGGTTAAATCGGGCGCAAAAATTAAAAGTATTTTACTACGATATTTTAATCCAATAGGAGCGCATTCCAGTGCAGAAATAGGAGAATTGCCACTAGGAGTTCCCCAAAATTTAATTCCATTTGTTACACAAACAGCTGCTGGAATTCGAGAAAAGCTTAGTGTTTTTGGGAATGATTACAATACACCAGATGGTTCCTGTATTCGCGATTTTATCAACGTAGTTGATTTAGCAAAAGCTCATGTAGTTGCAGTACAACGCTTACTTGAGGAAAAGAATAAACTGAATGTAGAAGTATTTAATCTTGGCACAGGACGAGGATTATCTGTACTTGAAATTATCCAAACATTTGAGAAAGTTACAGGCGTTAAATTGAATTATGAAATTGTAGGTCGTCGTGCAGGAGATATTGAAAAAGTGTGGGCAAACCCAGACTTTGCAAATAATGAATTGGGATGGAGCGCAAAAGAAAGTATTGAAGACACACTTGCTTCGGCATGGAAATGGCAACAAAAACTTTCAAAATAACATAGCAATAAAATGAAATCTATTTTAATCACAGGAGGAGCCGGTTTTATTGGGTCACATGTAGTTCGCAGAATGGTAAGAAACTACCCAGACTACAAGATTGTTAACCTTGACAAATTGACATATGCAGGGAACTTAGAGAATTTGAGTGACATTAAATCCGCACCAAATTACAACTTTGTAAAAGGAGATATTTGTGACGCAGCATTACTTGAAAAACTATTTGCAGAGCATAAAATTACGGACATAATACATTTAGCAGCAGAATCGCACGTAGACCGTTCAATTACAAACCCAATGGAATTTATCCAAACCAACATTGTTGGAACAGTTACCTTACTTAATGCAGCTCGTACAGCATGGGCAGGTAATTTTGAAGGAAAACGATTCTATCACATCTCAACAGACGAAGTATATGGCTCACTTGGAGAGACAGGATTTTTTACTGAAACCACGCGCTATGATCCACACAGTCCTTACTCTGCCTCAAAAGCCAGTTCCGACCACTTAGTACGAGCCTACTATGACACCTATAAATTACCCGTCGTAATTACCAATTGCTCCAATAATTATGGACCCAATCACTTTCCCGAGAAACTCATTCCACTAGCAATTCATAACATTAAGACAGGAAAGCCTATCCCTATTTATGGCAAAGGCGAAAACGTGCGAGATTGGCTCTATGTAGAAGACCATGCTGCTGCGATTGACCTTGTTTTTCATAAAGGAAAATCTGGAGAAACCTATAATATTGGAGGGCATAATGAATGGAAAAACATTGACCTTATTCAATTACTGTGTAGTATAATGGATGAGAAATTAGGACGAGCAAAAGGAACATCCGCTCAACAAATAACCTATGTAACTGACCGTGCAGGACACGATATTCGTTATGCCATTGACGCCTCAAAAATAGCACAAGAACTTGGCTGGAAACCCACCCTTAACTTTGAACAAGGTCTAGAAAAAACTGTAAATTGGTATCTCTCCAATGAACAATGGCTTACAAATGTTGTAAACGGAGATTATGCAAAATATTATGAAACGCAGTATAAGATGAAGTAATTAACTGCCAAAACTTCGAATATTCAATTGCATACCATACCGATATTGGCATGTAGTATAACTCTCAATAAATAGCCGAAACACTCCCCTCCACACATTTTGTTTTCGCATCGATTACGCTATTTATCGACTCAAAGGATTCTGCATACAAA
>JBOFDL010000120.1:0-30833 GCA_051646985.1 Bacteroidales bacterium
GAGGAACTTCTCAACGACACAAATCAGCAAAACTGTCAAGCTTTGGGATTTCATATACCCATGAAGTTTGATAAAGTTCTTGATGTTGAAGAGTGTTATTTACAAGCAGAGCCTTCAAATGCGATTCGGCTAGAAATAAAGAGATTTGCCATTGAGAATAATTATTCATTTTTTGATTTACGAGAACAAGTTGGATTATTGCGTAACCTCATTATTCGTTCTGCAAATACAGGTGAAATAATGGTAATTCTTGTGTTTTCTGAAGATGATAAAGATAAAATAAAGGACCTTATGCAGCATATTCGACAGGTATTTCCGAAAATTACCTCGTTGCTCTATGTTGTAAACAAAAAACGTAATGATACGATTGGAGATCAAGAAGTAGTTTTATTTGCAGGACGAGATTTTATTGAGGAAAAAATGGACAATTTATACTTCAAAATTGGAGCAAAGTCATTTTTTCAAACGAATTCACAACAAAGCCTTAATTTGTATAAAGTCACACGGGATTATGCACAATTATCAGGCAAAGAAGTTGTATATGATCTTTATACAGGAACGGGTACAATCGCACTTTTTGTGGCCAGTTTAGCTCAAAAGGTAATTGGTGTAGAGTATGTACATGAAGCAATTGCGGATGCAAATTATAATGCATTGCGTAATAATATTACCAATGCGCAATTTTATGCAGGCGATATGAAAGATGTCTTTACAAAGGCATTTATTGAAAAAAATGGTCGTCCTGATGTAGTTATTTTGGACCCCCCACGAGCAGGCATTCATCCCGATGTGATAGAGGTACTTTTACGTACCGCTCCCCAGCGTATTGTATATGTTAGTTGTAATCCCGCGACACAAGCACGTGATATTGCACTATTATCATTGCACTATCACGTTACCGCAGTACAGCCTATTGATATGTTTCCTCATACGCACCATGTTGAGAATGTAGTTTGTTTGGAAAAATTTTAATCCTCTGCAGGTAAAGCATCAATAATATTGATAAATTCTCGTAAGATGTTAGTGCGAATGCCTGAGGAGGTAATTAAATTATTAGTGTAATCTGGATGTATTCGATTGGATAGAAATACATATACAAGTTCTCTCTTTGGATCAACCCAAACAAAAGTGCCTGTAAAGCCAGAGTGACCATAACTTTCAGGAGATGCCTTTGGGACAGGATTTGTTTTTTTTCGGTCAAATTCCGGTTTGTCAAATCCAAAACCACGTCTATTGCCTATTGAACAACCTTGACACTTGGTAAATTCCTTAATTGTTTTTTCGGCAATAAATTGCAAGCCCCCATAACTTCCTCTCCATAAAAACATTTGCATCATTTTTGCCAAATCACTTGCTGTGGAAAAAACACCAGCATGTCCCGCGACTCCTCCGATTATGGCTGCTCCATGGTCGTGAACGTGTCCTTGTATTAGTTGATGACGAAATGGATACTCCCACTCTGTAGGCACAATTTCTTCAATAGAAAACTTCTCCAAGGGTCGATAACTAGTACGAGACATACCAAGTGGAGTAAAAAATACTCTATTGGCTAATTTATCTATGTCTTCATTAAGTTGTGTTTCAATAACGCGTTGCAGATAATAAAATCCTAAATCACTGTATTGATATTGCTTCTTTCCTAAACTTGTATTATCAATCAATTCATATACTTTTTCTTTGATAGATGAGTGTGCATATATTCCTTTTGCCACAGGATAGGGAAAGTTTTCATTAGGAGTATGGCTAAAGAATGTAGTGTCTAACTCGTGAAATTTATTGATGTAAGTTTTTCCAAATAATAAAAAAGGATACTTTTCTGAGGATTGAGTGCTAAGTAATGGTTGTGAAGGAAAAGTTGATCGAAGGAATGATGAATGTATTGGGATCCACGGTTTTAGCCCAGAATGATGAAGTAAAAGTTCTCGTAAAAGAAGTTTTCGTTTATTGCTTTTCTTAGATAGCGTAACATACTCCTCTAATTTGTCATTAAGATTAATTATATTTTCTTCCTTCATTTTCATGATAATTGGCAATGTTCCTACAATTTTACTTATTGAGGCAACATCGTACAAGTGATGATCCTTCACTGGGACATCATTGTTATAAGTGTGATATCCGAAGGATTTTTGATAAAATATATTGCCTTTGTGAGCAACTACAATCTGGCATCCAGGAAACGTTCGTAATTGAATGGCATTAGTAATCATAGAGTCTATTATTGCTAGTTTTTGAGAACTAATTCCTAATTCTTCGGGACTAGTTTTTCGTAAGCGTATTTTTTTTGTAGAGATACCTTGTCCTAATTGAATGCCATTTTTGACACTAACAGGGCTTTTTCCTTCTATTCCAATCCCCCCAAAAATAGCATCAGCTACACTTTTTTGATAACTATCACTTTTTTGATTCGCAATGATAATAGAGGAAAATGAGTTGACATTTGGAATTTGTGAAAGTGTATATGGACTTGCAAATAATGAAAGAACGACTTCTTTTTTTGTGCTTAAATCCCCTATGAAATTGCAAAAGTCACTATTCATATCATAGTTTTTATGAGGCAATCTCTGACTTATATCCAAATAATTGATAAGTATTAGATTATAATTCTTTAGAGAATCGAGAAGATAGTCATAACTAGATTTCTTATTTTGATTTACATAAAATGCTGTTATATGCGTGTATTCTTTTGCTGTATTGTAAAACGTGTTATTATTGTTATTACTCGCCTCTATATAGGCAATACGTAGAGTGTCAAGACGCAGTAAAGGGATTAAGTGTTTTGGGTTATGCGTTAAAGTGATGGTATTGTCTGCTATTTCTTTAAGTAGTAAATTGCTTGAATTTGAATTAAGTTGATTGTTGTTATTAAGTTGCTTGGTTTTATATAGATTATTTAACTGTAACCAATGTTTAGATTTTAATATACGCAAGCATTTTTCATCAAGTTGTTGCATTGTCATTCTTCCATCTTGAATTGCACGCTCTACAGTATCAAATGTGGCTGGGATGTCGGTAGGGAATACAAGGATATCATTGCCTGCTAACAAGGCATGAAGATTTGCTTGTGAGGCCTTGAGATGATGAGTAACCGCTTTCATTTGCATCCCATCTGTAAATGTTAGCCCTTTAAAATTAAGTGTTTTGTGAAGAAGTGAATCTGTTAAATGTGCGGATAGGCTTGCGAGTTGATTTGTATTGTCAATAGAAGGGACGCTAAGGTGTCCTACCATTATTCCTGCAATTCCATTATTTATTAGGGATTTAAATGGAAATAAATCAATACTATCAATAGTTTGACTACACATGCTAAGCGTAGGGACTTCATAATGAGAATCTTTATCTGTGTTTCCGTGTCCTGGAAAATGTTTGGCACAGGCAAGTATACCCTGGCTTTGCATTCCTTGCATATAGGCAAGACTTTTTCGAGTAACAATGTGTTTATCTTCACCAAATGAGCGAACATTAATTACAGGATTCTCTGGGTTGCTATTAATATCTACCACAGGAGCAAAATTAACATGCATTCCAAGTTGTTGAAACTGTTTTGCAACCTCTATTCCAATTTGATACATCAACATATCATTATCACTCGTAGCCATTGCAATTTGATATGGAAATTTCAGCACACTATCCAATCGCATACCAACACCCCATTCCGCATCCATACTAATAAGAAGTGGGATTTTTGAAAGCCCTTGAAAAAAATTGGTAAGTTCAATTTGGCGTTGAGGAGAGCCTTGAAAAAAGATGATTCCGCCAATGTGATAATTTTCTATAAGATTAGCAACCTCACTATTAATTTTAGATGCTGTTTTATTAGATGATGGATGAGAATAAGCAGCCACCATCATTAATTGAGCTATTTTTTCACGAGTACTGAGGGTTGAAAGTAATGAGTCTGCCCATATATTTGGAGTGTTAATATGTGTAATAAAATCGGACTTTCGATGCGTTTGAGCAATACCTATTAAAAGAGAGTTTAGGATGATTAGTTTGAGTAAAAAATATTTCTTCATTACATTGGATTATTATGCACTTTTTAGATTGATTAATTTCCGGTTTCTGATATAAATTTAATACGCATTAGGCGAACTTCAATTTCGTTGAACTCTTCGCTTGCAAGAACCTCCAATGCTTCTTCAATTTTGTCTGTTTTTGCCTCATTTTTGAAATAATCAAGAATCGTATCTTGTTTTTCTTTTTCAATTTCTTGATCAATATAGTATGATATATTGAGTTTTGCCCCACACTCCACAATTCTTTCAATTTCGGTTAATATCTCGGATAAACTGATATTTCGTGCTGCTGCAATATCTTCAAAATTCACTCTTCTATCAATATTTTTGATGATAGAGACTTTACTTTCTGAGCGATTGATATTTGATTTTATTACTAAATCTTGCGGGCGTTCAATTTTCTTTTCTTTTGTGTATTGAGCAATGAGTTTAACGAATGGCGCACCGAATTTATTGGCTTTTCCAACGCCAATGCCATAACAGAATTTGTGAAGTTCCTCAATGCTTATTGGATATTGAACGGCCATATCTTGTAATGAAACTTCAGAAAAAATCACAAACGGAGGCAAACCGTGTTTTTGTGCCTCTTTAAGTAATAGACCCTTAAGTAAGCCGTATAATTCGGAGTCAACTATTCCTAAAGCACTCTTGTCAGAAACTCTGAGTATTGTATTACTATCACTCTTGTCATGTGTATATTCGTGATTTTCTACGAGTGGAATAGAGTACGAGTTTTGTAAAAAAGCGCGTCCTTTATCTGTTAGAATTAACACGCCATACAACTCTATATCTTTTTTGACGAGTTGATGAATGAGACATTGTCGAATTACAGCGTTCCAAAAAAAAATATCTTTTTCTTTTCCACTCCCGAATATGGGCAGTGTATTGTGATGATAGGATTTGATGATAGTAGAGGCAACTCCTCGTAAAATATCAATTATATAATCACTCTTAAATTTTTCGCGAACTGCAAGAATGGTGTTTAGTATGAGACTTATGTAGGGCATCCCCTCAAAGTACTCTTTTGGGTTAAGACAATTATCACAGTTTCCGCAATTTTCCTCGTTATACTCTTCGCCAAAGTAATGTAAAAGAAATTTCCTTCGACAAACTCCTGACTCTGCAAAAGAAACAGTCTCTAAAAGTAATTGTTTGCCTACCTCTTGCTCTGCAATAGACTTCCCGTGCATAAACTTTTCAAGTTTTTTTATGTCCTTGTAACTGTAAAAAGCTAAACAATGCCCCTCTCCATGATCTCGACCCGCACGACCTGTTTCTTGGTAGTAGCCCTCTAAACTTTTAGGCATATCAAAGTGAACTACAAATCGTACATCAGGTTTATCAATACCCATACCAAAGGCTATGGTGGCCACCATTACATCAACTTCTTGCATTAAAAATTTGTCTTGATTCGAGGAGCGCGAGGCAGCGTCCATACCTGCATGATAGGGTAGGGCTTTTACACCATTTATTGTAAGAAGTCCAGCAAGTTCCTCTACGCGCTTACGACTAAGGCAATAGACGATACCGCTTTTTCCGCTGTGATCTTGAATGTACTTAACAAGTTCTTTAATCTCATTTGCTTTGTTGCGAATTTCATAGTATAAATTTGAGCGATTAAATGAAGATTTAAATACTGTTGCATCAAGCATTCCCAAGTTTTTTTGAATGTCATGTTGTACTTTAGGAGTTGCAGTTGCAGTAAGTGCAATGATGGGGGCATCTCCTAGTTCTGCAACAAGTGGGCGAATACGACGATACTCAGTGCGGAAATCATGTCCCCATTCCGAGATGCAGTGTGCTTCATCAATGGCATAAAAAGAAATTTTTATTTGTTGTAGAAACTCAATGTTTTCATCCTTCGAGAGAGATTCTGGAGCAACATATAGCATTTTTGTTCGTCCAGCAATAACATCGGCTTTTACTTGTTGAATTGCCATTTTGTTAAGCGATGAATTCAAAAAGTGAGCTACACCGTCTTCTAAAACAAAATTGCGCATACTATCTACTTGATTTTTCATTAGAGCAATGAGAGGAGAAATAATGACTGCAGTTCCCTCCATTAACAATGCGGGTAGTTGATAGCAGAGAGACTTTCCTGCCCCTGTAGGCATTAGTACAAAGGAATTATTTCCTTCAAGAGTATGGCGAATAATTCCTTCTTGATGTCCAATGAAGTGGTTAAACCCAAAAAAACGTTTTAGGGCATCCTTTAAATAATAACTGTCGTATGCTGTCGACATTAAAAAAAATGGGGATTTATTTGGCAATGCTAACAAAGATACATTTTTTTTAGGAAAGAAATAACAGTGTGTGGAATTGTGGAAAAAAAAGTACCTTTGTCAAAAAAAAGGTATGCTTTTATATGGCAAAGACTTGATAAAGAAATACGGCGCACGAACGGTTGTTCGTGGAGTATCTGTTGAAGTACAGCAAGGGGAAATTGTAGGCTTATTGGGACCTAATGGAGCTGGTAAAACTACCACGTTTTATATGATTGCAGGGCTCGTAAAGCCAAATGCAGGAAAAATATTTATTGACAATATTGATATAACAAAGTTGCCTGTCTATAAACGAGCACAATTAGGTGTGGGATATTTAGCACAAGAAGCATCTGTATTTCGCACACTTAGTGTAGAGAATAATATTAAGGCGATTCTTCAAATGCGAAAACTTAATCGTAATGAGCAAGATAGTATTCTAGAAGGTTTGTTGGACGAATTTAATCTACATAAAGTGCGAAAAAACTTAGGCATACAACTCTCTGGAGGTGAGAGAAGACGCACAGAAATTGCTCGTGCCCTTGCAGCTAATCCAAAATTTGTCCTTTTAGATGAACCATTTGCAGGCGTCGACCCAATTGCGGTTGCCGATATTCAGGGGATTGTAGCAAAACTTAAAAGCAAAAATATTGGAATAATAATAACCGACCATAATGTACACGAAACACTTACAATTACAGACCGAGCTTACCTACTATATGATGGCGATATCTTGAAGCACGGAACCTCTGAAGAGTTAGCCTCAGATCCCGATGTTCGCAAAAAATACTTAGGCGAAAACTTTGAATTGCGGAGGCACGGAACTTTTTAAAATCAAGTTTTTACACTACTTTTGCTGCCCCTAAATACATCTCACTTACGTTTTTATAATACTCTCTAATGATTAGCCGAAGGTTATTGCGAATTAAAGTTCTCAAAGTCGTATTTAGTGCATTGAGCACAGATACTCAAAACATAGAAAATGCACAAAAAGAACTTCAATATAGTTTGCATAAAACCTATGAATTGTATCACTATTTGATGCACCTTGCAGAGGTGTTGCGTGATGTAGCACAACAACAAGTAGAATTAGGGAAACAAAAACAACGTCCTACGGAGATAGAGCTTAATCCAAACACAAAATTTGTTGACAATAAATTTATTGAACATCTTCAACACAATATTGTACTTAGTAAGTTTTGTGACAAACATCGACTTAATTGGAATATGGCGCTAGATATTGTAAAAAAACTATATGTCGTATTGTTGCAAAAAGAATGGTATCAGAATTATATGCAGTTACCGAATACTTCATTTACAGAAGACAAAGAACTCGTCATTAAAATCTACGAAACCCTTTTAGAAGATTTTGAACCACTTTTGACACATCTTGAAGAACAAAGTTTATATTGGGTAGATGATGTTGAATTTGCATTAAGTCAAGTCATTAAAAGCCTTAAATCAATGAGTGCTGGGCAGGCAGCTGATACGCCACTTTTGCCCATGTACACAAACAAAGAAGATAAATTATTTGGAGAACAACTACTTCGAGGTGCTTTATTAAGAAGTAGCGAATCTCGTCAAATTATTGACGAAAATACAAAAAATTGGGATGTTGAGCGGATTGCATTTATGGATATTATCATTATGACAACCGCTATTGCAGAGTTATTGGAATTTAATAACATTCCAATTAAGGTAAGCTTAAACGAATACATTGAAATTTCAAAATACTACAGTACTCCTAGCAGTAGTACATTCATCAATGGAGTGCTTGACCGTACTGTTGAGTCTTTAGAAAGTAAGTCTTTACTGAAGAAACAATAGTTACTAAATGGCTTTATCGTAAAACGGACATTCTGTATAACAACAAAGATTATCTCTTCATTAATAATTCGTCCCTCATTGATTCGCTCATTTGTAGAACATTCAATACACTGTAAAAACTGCTTGATTGCCTTGCTTTGCAAAGTCAACTCAAGTCTATTATCTTCATACTGCTCTATTTTATTAATAACAAAACTTACTGTAATTTTTGGGATATCTAGAGTTCGCAAATAAGCATTCTCTTTTGGATTATTGATAAGCGACTAGCCATAAGATATGGCACTGAGTCAAGACAAAAATCGCCTCACGTGTTAATTGCAAAGATGTCCCCAGTAACGCAGCAATTCCAGTAGAAGTAAGATCCTTCCGTCCATTCGAAAAGTATTTAACAACGATGAGAGTAATTAAAAGATCTAGTAAATTTTTGTTTATTTATCCCAAATTCGCAACTATTAACATTTTTGAATGGCAAAAGATGACTCTGCCCCAAATAGCCAGATTAACCAACTGAGTTGCGCCCAAATTAAAAACAATAGAAGTGCTGCAAAACTCCCATATATAGCACTATACTTTGAAGTCATCACTTGAGGGTAAATAGTAAACGTTTTGCACAAGATGAAACAGCGAGCCTGCTAATATCCCAGCAATAACGGCAGGCATAATCTTGACCTTCGTATAAGGTATTGTCATATACATAAAACTAAATAATATCCACAATAATATATATCCCAAGAACTTAATACCTATTTACCATATACTTTATGCGTAAATCTTTCAGTATCGATAATATAACGTGTATGCGTACCTCGTCCAATTTCACCTTGCTCATCAAAAGCAATAAGATTAAAATATAAAGTCTTTCCATCTATCTTAGTCAATGTCGCAGTACTCTCCACCCACATTCCCTTAGGCGTTGCTTTGGAATGCACAACACTAATTTCCGTTCCAACGGTACCAAAACCATCCGCTAAATGTGGTAAAACAGTATTCATTGCCGCGTTCTCCATTAAGCCAATCATTGCAGGAGTCGCAAAAACTTCGACCAAGCCAGAACCATAAGCAGATGCTGTATCTGTATCTGTTATCATTTTTTTTGAGGTGTAGGTTAAACCTTCTTTTAGATTAATAAACATAGTCGTATTCATAATAATGATTAATATAATTATTTGCAAATATAGAGGTATTTTTGCTTTAAGAGATTTTGTCTTTATAAGAATGTTATATTTTCTGCGATGAAAAAAATATTAATGTTATAAAAAATACTCTCCGTAACAATTTAAGAGTAATGTATAAAAACGATCTTATAAATGAGAAAGATCTCTTTTTGGATAACAATTCACAAACAATAATTTATAAGGATAAAAAAGATTTTTATTGATCGAGATGCATTGCAGAAAGTCCTGCCGAGTCCTCGTTTGTATTAGCAACAATTGCAGAAACTTTTATAAGGAGTTTGCGTTATCCTATATACGAGAACAATTATCAATACAATCATTCTCACATCATATATACTATATACTTCCTCTGTGTTGAAAACAAGTAAACAAAACAACGGACAAAGGTTCTTATTTTTGCCATGAAAAAGAATACCTTTGCAAGCGATTCTAGAAAGTAAATAATATATCTTAAATCCTATCAAACGTATGAAGCGAGACCAAAAAACCTTTGACCTCATTAACCAAGAGTGCGCACGACAAATACATGGAGTAGAACTCATTGCCTCTGAAAACTTTGTAAGTCAACAAGTTCTTGAAGCCATGGGCTCAATACTTACTAATAAATATGCCGAAGGCTATCCCAATGCACGTTATTATGGAGGATGTCAAATTGTTGACCAATCAGAACAACTTGCCATTGACCGTCTATGTCAACTCTTTGGAGCTGAATATGCCAACGTGCAACCTCACTCAGGCGCACAAGCAAACACCGCCGTATTTTTAGCGGTCCTAAAACCTGGCGACACTTTTATGGGGCTAGACCTCTCGCATGGAGGACACCTTACTCATGGTTCTCCCGTGAACGTATCAGGATTGTGGTTCAATGCCATATCCTATGGCGTCAAAAAAGATACGGGTTTAATTGACTACGATATGATGGAACAACGAGCGTTAGAACATAAACCCAAAATGATTATTGGCGGAGCATCAGCCTACTCTCGAGAATGGGACTATGTTCGTATGCGACAAATTGCTGACAAAATAGGCGCAATACTTTGGGTAGATATGGCACACCCCGCAGGCTTGATTGCTGCAGGATTACTTAATAATCCCTGTCTGCATGCACATATTGTAACCTCTACTACTCATAAAACTTTACGAGGTCCACGAGGAGGGGTTATTCTTGTGGGAAAAGACTTTGAAAATACCTGGGGCTTAAAAACTCCCAAAGGTGAAATAAAAAAAATCTCACAGTTACTTAATTCTGCAGTTTTTCCCGGCGTACAAGGCGGACCTTTAGAGCATGTTATTGCGGCCAAAGCCGTTTCATTTTACGAGGCTCTTCAACCTGAATTTAAGCAATATCAAATGCAAGTACAACGTAATGCAAATATTATGGCACAGGCATTTACAGATATGGGCTATAAAATTTTTTCAGGCGGAACAGACAATCATCTTATACTTATTGATTTACGTCAAAAATTTAAGGAACTTACAGGAAAGCAAGCTGAAAATACTCTTGGGTTAGCAGACATAACGGTAAACAAAAATATGGTTCCATTTGATACTCGTTCACCTTTTCAAACCTCAGGAATTCGAGTGGGTACACCTGCTATTACCACTCGTGGACTTACGGAAACGGATATGCCAAAGATTGCGCAAATGATTGACAAAGTTTTGAGTAATGTTGATAAAGAAAAAGTCTTGAAAGAGGTGCGTAAAGAGGTAAATAACCTTATGCAAGATTTACCATTATTTGCATGGTAATTTAAGTTTTTGAATTAACATACAAAAAGAGCAACCTTATTTGGTTGCTCTTTTTGTGTGTTAAACGTTTTTTTTAAGAAGTTTTTTTATTCTTCTACCAATTCAAACTCAATCTTTACTTTTACATCGCGATGTAATTTTACCTCAGCACTATATTTACCGAGTTCTTTTACATGCTCGTCAATAATCGTAATTTGTCTGCGATCAACTTCATAGCCTTTCGCAATTAAGCCTTCTGCTATTTGAATGGTATTCACGGACCCAAATATTTTTCCAGTTGCACTTGCTTTTGCACCAATAGTAAGGCTAAGACCTTCCATTTTTGATGCTAATGCAACTGCATCTGCTTTAAGTTTTTCAAGTTTGTGTGCTCGTTGACGTTGATTCTCTGTGTGCATTTTTTTTGCAGACGGGGTAGCAAAAATTGCCATCCCTTGTGGGACTAAGTAATTATTGGCATAGCCATTTCTTACTTTTACAAGATCATCTTTGCTGCCTAAGTTTGCAACATCTTGCTTCAAGATTATTTCCATTTATTTGTTCCTCCTGTGTAAAATATTACTTCATCAAATCTGATACATAAGGCAATAATGCCAAATGGCGAGCTCGCTTTACGGCTTGTGCCACCTTGCGTTGAAACTTCAACGATGTTCCTGTTAAGCGACGAGGTAATATACGTCCTTGTTCATTCAAGAATCTTTTCAAAAAC
Source organism: Bacteroidales bacterium (assembly GCA_051646985.1). Classification (GTDB taxonomy): domain Bacteria; phylum Bacteroidota; class Bacteroidia; order Bacteroidales; family UBA932; genus JAITMY01. The sequence goes on from JBOFDL010000120.1 coordinate 11,735, forward strand.
TCAGCGTCTTTATAATCAATATACTTAATGCCGGACTTTTTGAATCGGCAGTATTTCTTTTTTTTAACCTCTACGGTTACGGGGTTCAAATAACGAACTTCGCTAGAATTTGGTGCTGCCATGCTTATGCCTCCTTATTATTAAGTTTATTTTTGCGTCTCTCTGCATATTCAACTGCATCTTTGTCAAGCCTAAAAGACAAGAAGCGAATTATCCGTTCATCACGGCGAAATTCTATTTCTAACTTTTTTATCAATTCACCTTCGCAGGTAAAATCGAGCATTGTGTAAAATCCAGTTGACTTTTTCTGAATAGGATAGGCAAGTTTTTTTAAGCCCCAATCCTCTTCGTGAACGATTTGTCCACCTCCAGTGGTAATAATGCCACGGAACTTGTCAACCGCTTCCTTTACCTGAACATCAGATAAAACGGGAGTCAAAATGAAAACGGTTTCGTAACGATTCATACGTTTTGTTATTAAAAAATGAATAATTTATGAGCGCGCAAAGATATGTATTTTTTTCTTTGTTGCAAATACTCTGTTGTAAATAAATTTTGGAATTGTTTGGTTGATTGTTTTTAGAATAATTATGCCAAGTTTTTGATGAAATTTTTGCACCTTTGGCAAACTTTTTTGTGAATTTATGATTAGTCGTTTTCAAAAAAATATTCTAGAGCAAGGATTATTGCGGCCAACAGAAAAGGTTTTGGTTGCCGTAAGTGGTGGGCTTGATTCTATGTGTTTATTGCATTTGTTATACAAGTCCGGCTATTCTCTAGCTGTGGCGCACTGCAACTTTTTGTTGCGTGCCGATGAGTCTGATGCAGACGAGGCTTTTGTGAAGTCTTTTTGTATTCAACATAATCTTCCAGTTTTTTGTAAGCAATTTGATGCCAAAAAGTATGCTCAACAGCAAGGAATTTCAATACAAGAATCTGCTCGAAACTTGCGTTATGAATGGTTTGAACAATTAGCCAATGAACAGTTATTTGATAAAATTGCAGTTGCTCACACATTGAGTGATAGTGTTGAAACTTTTTTTATTAACCTCACTCGAGGTACAGGCCTGCGAGGTTTGCGAGGTATTGCCTCAAAGTATGGAAAAGTTGTGAGACCCTTGCTATTTACAACTCGCACTGAACTTGAGCAGTATGCAAAACAGCAAAAAATATCCTCGCGGAACGATGCTTCAAATGATGATGTTAAATATCGACGAAATTTTATGAGGCATCGTATTATTCCTCAATTAAAAAGTCAAAATCCATCATTTGAAGCAACGATGCGCTCCAATATGCAACGCATTGCGATAAGTGAAATGTTACTTCAAGAAGATGTCGAGAAATTAAAAAAAGAAGCATGTGTTTATCATCCAGATAGTTTAAATATTTATATTGAAAAACTTCCTAAAAAAAATCGTCATTTTTGGCTTTATGAATTGTTGAATGTGTATGGATTTTCGGAGTCTGTTTTGCAAGATCTTGAGGTTTGTTTAAAAGGTGAGTCTGGAAAGCAGTTTTTTTCAACAAGCCATACCCTTTTAAAGGATAGAGACATGATTATTGTTCAAAAAACACACCAAAAAGATATAGTTTCCGAACTTTATATTGAGAATTTTAGGCAATTGTCCAATGCGTCAAGAAAGATTAAGTATCGAGAAAATATATTGCAGTTGCAAATGATTCCTTATCAAGAAGTGAATTTTGTTGGTGTCAAAAAAAATGTTGCATTTATAGATTACGATAAACTTAAATTTCCCCTTTGTCTGAGGATATGGACGCCAGGAGATTTATTTACTCCACAAGGAATGCAAAAGAAAAAAAAAGTAAGCGATTTTTTGATAAATGCAAAAGTGAATTTATTTGACAAAAAAAAACAATGTGTTTTATTAAATGCAGAAAATCATATTGTATGGTTAGTGGGACATCGTATTGACGAAACTTTTGCAATTCGACAGAATACATTGCATTGCTTGCGGTTAGAATGGATAATTCGTGATAATTCTCTCTGATTTTTTTCTTAAATTTGGAGGCTTTTTGAAAATTAAATTAATGAAAAAACAAAAACTTTTTTTACGCTATATCACCACCCGTATCAAGCGTATAAATACCCGACGTTTGATGCTACTACTTAGTGTTACGACAGGCGTTGCAATTGGTCTAGTTGCAGTACTCCTCAAGCATACAGTACATTTTATTCAGACAAATTTAGTCGGCGTCACAGATAGACTAAACTATTCGGATTGGCTTTTTTTCGTATTGCCTGCAGTTGGAATGCTATTTACGGTGTTATTTGTTAAGTATGTAGTAAAGGATAATATTGGACATGGAGTTACACGAGTATTATATGCTATTTCTCGCAAAGAGTCTAAATTGCCTCGTCATAATACATGGTCGTCTGTAATTGCAAGTTCTATGACAATTGGCTTTGGCGGCTCTGTTGGAGCAGAAGCCCCAATTGTTTTAACGGGTTCGGCCATTGGATCAACACTTGGACAAATACTGCGGCTTAACTACAAAAATATTACTCTTTTATTGGCGTGTGGTGCAGCAGGTGCAATAGGGGGCATCTTTAAGGCTCCTTTGGCAGGCGTGATTTTTACGCTTGAAGTATTAATGATTGATATAACGCTTTCTTCTATTGTTCCTCTTTTAATTTCTGCACTTTCTGCCACGCTTATTTCATATCTTATGTTGGGCACAGATGTCTCATTTGGAAATCAAATTATTCCGTTTACGCTCTCGTATTTACCTTACTACGCAGTGCTTGGAGTCTTTTGTTCTTTTGTAGGATTGTACTTTACGAGAGGGACATTATTTATTGAACACAAATTTAAAAGTGTTAGTGTTTGGAGAAAATTGTTATTTGGCGGTATATTATTAGGAATTATTGTATTTGTATTTCCTTCTTTGTATGGAGAGGGATATAGTGTTCTAACATCTTTGCTTTCAGGAGATAGCAATACTATTTTTGAAAATACGCTCTTTGGTGGAATGAGTAACTCAACTTGGTTTATCTTTGCCTACTTATTGTTACTCATTGGCTTTAAGGTTGTGGCAATGGCTGCAACAAATGGAGGAGGCGGAGTAGGGGGGACATTTGGACCTACGTTATTTATGGGAGGACTTTGCGGTGCATTTGTTGCAAAATTGCTAAACTTTTTATTGCCCTCTCTTAAGCTCCCAGAGGCAAATTTTACATTGGTTGGTATGGGCGGATTGATGGCCGCTGTAATGCACTCCCCTCTTACCGCTATTTTTTTGATTGCTGAAATTACAGGGGGCTACGCCTTGCTTATGCCATTGATGCTTACTTCAGTTATAGCCTATAGCATTATTTGCTATTTTGAGCCCCACTCGATTTATACTAAGCGATTGGCGCAAACAGGGAATTTAAGAGTGCAAGATAAGGATAAAGCAGTGCTTAAACTTCTTAAATCAGACGAGGTTGTAGAACAAGATTTCAGTGCGATTGATATAAAATCAACCTTGGGAGAGATGGTTAGAGTTATTGCAAAATCTAATCGCAATGTTTTCCCGATTGTTGATGCGCAAAAAAAATTGGCAGGAATTGTTTTGTTAGATGATGTGCGTAAGGATATGTTTAAGCCAGAAAAATATGCATTGTCTAGTGTAGAAGACTATATGACACAACCACCCGACGTGGTAGTGGAGGGCGAAAATATGGAGGTCGTACTTGACAAGTTTGAGGCAACAGAAGCGTGGAATTTGCCTGTAGTTAACACTAATGGGAAGTATATTGGATTTGTTTCTAAATCTAAAATATTTTCAGCTTACCGTAATCTGTTGTTACAGTTTTCTGCATAAACAAATCTGACATTACTCTTAAATCCTTATTGAGGGGATTAGCGGAGTTAAAATGTTAGATGTACAATTTTTTTTGTGGAAAAAAACTCTTCCTCAAAGAAAATAGATAAATCTGTTATTTTATAATGAGATGTTTTTTTTAACTCTTCGCTTAAATCCCCCCCTTTGAGACATAAAATGCCGTTTGCAATAGCATTTTTTTGTATGGGTGAAATATTTTTTTTAGTCCAACTAACAAAAGTAGGCAAATTAGTTACCGCTCTACTTACCACAAAATCGTACTTTTCGTATATTTTCTCTACCCTTGTGTGTGTGAAGTTGACATTTTTCAACGCGATAGTATTGGCTACCTCTTGTGCAACTTTTATTTTTTTTCCAATGGAATCAATTAAATGAAACTGGCTATTTGGAAATAAAATGGCAAGAGGGATGCCCGGAAAGCCACCTCCCGTACCAACATCTAAGAAGCGTGTATTCATAACAGGTGCCAATACTTTAGCAATACTTAATGAGTGCAATATATGTCGTTCATATAAATACTCAATATCTTTACGCGAAATCACATTGATTTGATGATTCCAGTAAGTGTACAACTCCCGTAAATAGTAAATTTGCTCTTTTTGAGAAGATGTTAAATGAGGGAAATATTTATCAATAAGCCTTATCATCAAGAAAGAAATTTATTTACGGCCAATTTAAGCATTTGCTCTTTTGCACGAAATAATAATGTTTTTACTGTGCCTATCGGAATATTTAGGGTAGTCGCAATTTCATCATAAGCGCAGCCACAGATATAGCGTAGTCGCAAAACTTGTTGATACTGTGGCTTTAGCATAGTCATCCATTGATTAACAACTTCAGCATTTTGTTTGGCAATTAAATTGTCTTCAGGATTAAGTTGAGGAGCCTGCATATTAAAATTATCCTCTTCTATTAACTGGTCAATAGATATTGTCTTATTACTCTTTTTTTTTCGCAAAAAATCAATACAACAATGTGTCGCGATAGTGTATAACCATGTACTAAATGCATAGTTACTTGAGTATGACGCAATATTTGAAAATGCTTTTGAGAATGTTTGCTGTACAATATCTTCTGCGTCAGAGGGATTATTTATTTTCTTCTTAATATGCCTTAATACACCAATGTAATAACGATCCATAAGCGTTTTAAATGCTTGTTGATCTTCGGAGCAAGCAAGTTGAATAAGGGAAATGTCGGAAAATTGGGACTCTTGTCTTTTTTGAGGGCAAAGTACTGTCATATAGTAACAAAGTTAGTAACTTTTTCTGCAAAAGTGAGTATAGATGAATTATATTAAGCATAAATTTATTTTCTTGTATAATTTGCATTTGCCAAAATAAAGATATACCTTTGCAATCGTTTTTTTAGGATTCAGTAGCTCAGTTGGTAGAGCACATCCCTTTTAAGGATGGGGTCCTGGGTTCGAGCCCCAGCTGGATCACAAATACATATCTCTTACAAACCATCTGTTGATGGGCAACTTCTACTAAAAGTTTCAGCCATTTTCCTCCTTGGCTAGTTTTTTTTCAACGTTTTTCTTTTTTTGATATTTTTTAAAAATACGCAAATATTTAGTTGTAATGTGAGATGAGTTAAACAGTTTTCGAGGAATATTTTATGATTGGAATTTCCACTGTCGCCATTATCCCTTTGCGTTCCAACTCGTCTGAACAAAGCGAAATGGTTTCACAATTATTGTGGGGAGAATTATTTGAGGTTGAACAGCAAAAAAATAATTGGATACAAGTAAGAACAATGATAGATGGATATTTGGGTTGGCTCAATCCTTTAATAACGTCCTTCATAATGAGGTCTGATCTAGATCAGAGTTTACTAATAGCCTCCGCTCGTATCCTAAATGTGCCTCTTGCTTATGCAAGACATCTTAAAACTGGAGAGCGCATATTATTGCCTCAAGGCTCTTTACTTTACAATTATAATGAAAAAAATGGCAAATTTAATTTACTGAATGAAGAATATCAAGTAGAAAATTTATTGCCTACTCCTTTCTCGTTATCGCCAGGTAATATAATAGAGGGAGCGCTTAATCTTATTAATGCCCCTTATCTATGGGGAGGCCGTAATGCAATGGGAATTGACTGCTCTGGATTTACTCAACTAATTTATCGTTGTGCAGGTTTGATATTGCCTCGTGATGCAAAAGACCAATTACATCACGGAACCCTGGTTGACTTTGTTGAAGTTTCGCAACCTGCAGATTTGGCCTTCTTTGATAATGAAGTTGGAGATATTACTCATGTTGGGGTGTTATTGGGAGATGATAAAATTATCCACGCTTCGGGCAATGTACATATTGATAGAATAGACAATGAGGGAATTTTTAGTCAAAAGCATAATCGCTATACTCATAAACTGAGAGCGATAAAAAGACTAATTTAACTAAAAAAAACAGTTGTGTCCTTATGAGTCAAAAAATACTCTCGTTTTCATTGTGTCTATGAAAACGAGAGAGGAGCTCTATCAATTTTGCACTTGCTTAACTTTGTATAATTTTGAAATCCTTCCAAAAATGAGGATATGACTTTTCAACACTTTCAGAATGAATAATGTGTAGAGGAGTTGAAGAACGGAGTGCTGCTGTTGCAAGTGCCATTGCTATACGGTGATCATTGTGAGCGGAAACTTCTGCGCCGTGTAGCGTACAGCCTCCATAAATGTGCATAATATCACCTTCTATTACGATTTTAACACCTATTTTTGAAAACTCACTTTGTAAAGTTAATGCCCGGTTGCTTTCTTTGTAAAGTAGGCGATTGACGCCCCTTAAATGTGTAGTTCCTTGGCAGTGTGCTGCAAGAACTACAAGAGCGGGAAATAGGTCTGGGCAGTTAGTGGCATCAAAAGTAAAAGCATTGAGTTGGTATTGTTCTACACAGACACTGTTGTTTTTTTGTTCTATTTTTGCTCCCGATAACTGTAAGGCTTGCACAATGGCTTTGTCTGCTTGGCTTGAAGATTTTCGTATGTTATGGATCGTTATTTTTCCAGCAATTGCGCCTGCTACAAGTAAGCATGATGCAGCACTCCAATCACCCTCGACAGTATAATTGCAGGGCCTGTACTCTTGCCTCCCTACAATGCGAAATTGAGCGTAATCTTGTTTTTCTATATTGATGCCAAATTCTTGAAGAAGTTGTATTGTCAAGTCGATGTAAGGAGTGCTTTTAAGATGGCTTACATTTAGAATTGAATCTTTTTGAACTAAAGGAAGTGCCATAAGTAAGCCTGTGAGTTGTTGTGAACTGATACTTCCATCAACATTAATTATGCCTCCACTGATTGCTCCTTGTATATAGAGAGGCAGAAAACCATTGTTAGACGATATTTGTGCTCCTAGTTGATACAGCGGAGCATTGAGCATTGTCAAGGGGCGTTTTTTGAGAGAACCATGTCCATGTAGAACGATAGGCTGAGAATGTAGTGCAACGATGGGAGCAAGCATGCGTACTAATAGTCCAGATTCTCCACAAGAAATTTTTGTAGATTTGATTTTTTGTGAAAAAAAATCTGAACTGATACAGTAAGAATTTTGACTTATTTTCTCTAATTTCGCACCAAGAGATTGAACTGCTTGTAAAGCGGCTTGTGTATCTGTACAAAGTGTTAATTGATGTAAGTGAGTAGTTCCCTTGACCAATAGAGCCGCAATGATTGCACGTTGTGCGATGCTTTTGGATGATGGAGCGTTAATTGTCCCACTAATGCGGGAAGAGTGTATTGATTTCGTCATATATTTTATTGCTTACGATCTTTGCCGAATTATTATTGGCATTGACCAATAGGTATGCCGTCTGTGCATAGACAAACTTGCGTTTATGAAATAAAGCTTTTGCTGCTTGTAATGGATTGGCGTGTTGTGCTAAGAGTGGACGACTGTTTATATCAATTCGCTTGAGGCAGATATTGGGTGAAGCATATATCCATATTACAATAGATTGCTCCTTGAGTTGTTGTGCTAAGGAGGATTGTGCAATTACCCCGCCTCCACAACTAATAATATGGCACTTGGGGCGAGCAAGGACTTCTTCTAGAACAATTTGCTCTTGTTGGCGAAAATATTGCTCTCCCTTTTTTTCTATAAGTAGAGGAATCGTCATTCCACAATGGCGCTCTATTTCTACATCAATATCTACTGTTGGTAGATTCATTTGCTGGGCAAGTAAAGGGGCTACAGTACTTTTACCCGCTCCCATAAAACCAATCAATGCAATATGTTTAGGCATTTTTTGTTCGGTAAATATACCTTGCATTGCTTTTACATTCGGTTCTAATCCTGTAAATCTTAGATATGCAGGAAAAGATTGATGTAATAACCAGTGACTTCCATCTATAAATTGACAGCCTTTTTGTGCCGTTAATTCTTTAAACTGAGAGTGATGATAAACAGCGTCAAAAAATATATGTTTTGTTGTTAACCAATGAGAGGAAATCAGGTTGTGATGTTCTCCAATAGTATTAACAATCAAGCGAATTTTTTGTAAATGCTTTTCAATATCTGTTGTGGAAATAGATTGACAGCCTATTGCTTTTGCTACATTTCTTGCTTTATGTGGATTGCGATTGACAATCGTAACTTTTGCCTCTGCATTGTGTAGAGCATAGGCTGCGGCACTTCCAGCACCACCTGCTCCAAGTACAAGGCAAGGTAAATTTTTTAAGTTAAGATTGGCTTCCTGTAAAGTGCCCAATACACCGTCAATATCAGTATTGTAAGCACAGATAGTATCACCCTCAAAAACAAGGCTATTACAAATTTTGAGTTTTTGCACTTCGGGAGAAAGTTGTGTGGAAAAGGGTACAATGTCAGTTTTAAATGGAGCGGTAATATTTGCTGCGTTGATTCCTATTTCTTTACAGATGTGTACAGCCTCCTTGGCTGTATCTGCAGCAAGTCGAAAGTAGGCATACGAATCGTTTTGATTTTCACTGTATGCTAAATCAAATAATCGTGGACTTTTGCTATGTGCAACAGGATTTCCTATAATGGCGAAGATTTTCACTTTGCAATATGCTTTATTGAGGTGGAAGTAGTTGAAGTAAATTAAGTGCTTGGCTTTGAGTTAATTGCGATGGGGCTGACTCTGTGCTTTCTGTTGCCGATACATAAGTGAAGGCCGCGCCTAAATGCAAGCATACAAAGCGAGATATTTGACCAATTTCTCCCATTGCAAAGGCAATAAGTTGATTTTCTTTTTCATATAGTGATAGTAGGCGCGCAACATCCTGAGAGTATTGAGCTGTAGTAACTAGTTTTACTATATCTGCGCCCATTGTTCTGCACTTAGAGATTATATCACTTAATTCCACTGAACTAGGTGTATTTGAAAAGTTGTGGTATGATATAATAATCTTGCAGTCATACTTTTTTGCTTCTCTCAATAACGCAAGTCGATGCTTCGTACTTGCTTCCATTTCAATATCCACATATTTTGCGCCGTACTGTATGGCGTTTTGCAGATGTTGTAATGGAGATTGCTGTAGTTGCTTGTTTGGCCGACAAGTTGCAATGCAGGCAATGTTTTTTTTTAATAATTGTTGTACTTGAACAAGTGAGAGTTGCATTAGATCAAGGCGTAATTCCGCCATAGAACATGTACGTAGCAACTGTTCACATTTGTCGTAGTTTTGGGAGGTTATGCTAAGGCAAATCATAATATTTTTACAAAAAAAACTACAGATTTTTACACCACAATTTAAACTGCTTTAGTGAAACTTTTTCAATTCTGCATTTCCCAATCTTTTCAGGCAATATTAAGTGTATATTATCGCCATTTTTTTTCTTGTCAGCAGTCATTATTTCAAATAATTCTATTGGTGTAATTGGACTTTGTGTAGGAAGTAGTAATGCTTTAAGCAAACCATTAATTTCTTGGAGATCATTGGCCTTCATTATTCCTAGTTGATAAGACAATTCACTTGCTAAACATAAGCCTATTGCAACCGACTCTCCATGTGTATATGCTGATAGTTTTTCAATAGCATGAGCAAATGTGTGTCCTAAATTTAATAATCGCCTCACTCCATTCTCTTGCTCATCTAGCATTACGATGTTTGCCTTTATCAACACAGCTTGATGTATCAAATGATTTAGCACATCAATATCTTTATTTAATGCCGCGGCTGTATTTTCTTTGAGATAATAAAATAAATCTTGATTGGAAATAATTGCAGCCTTAATAATTTCTGCAAATCCTCCAGTGAATTCTTTGTGCGGTAACGATTTCAACATAGATGTGTCGCACAATACAAATTGAGGTTGCGCAAAAACACCTAGCATGTTTTTGTAGCCATCCATATTTACGCCATTTTTTCCGCCAACGCTTGCATCTACTTGAGAAAGTAGGGTCGTAGAAATAAATCCAAAATTGCAGCCTCTCATAAATATTGAGGCTAAAAAACCTACAACATCACAAGTAATCCCTCCTCCAATGCCAAGGATGAAAGTATTGCGATCTGCTCGCAATGCAATTAACTCTTGCGTTAGTTTATGCACTGTGGCTAAAGTTTTATTCTGTTCTCCTTGTAGCATTTTTATACACTGATAATTTGTCCATAAATTATCAGTGTATAATGCACAGACAGTTTCGTCAATCACCACAATCACCTGTTGTTGAGGGAGATATTGTTCAAAATTTCTATGGCTCTCGCCAATTAAGATTCGGGATTGATGTAACGTAATACTGTGCATAGGGGGCTATAAATAGTGGTGCATAAAGATCAAGACATTAACTCTTAATTATATCTATATCCATTTATTCCTAGATGTTTTTTTGCTGCGGCAATTATAAAGGGATGCGCATATCTATTATCTACTCGAAAATAAAGTTTGTCGCCTTTGTCTGTATATTTAATAATGCTTGACTTAGAACTAATTTGTCTGCTTGAGTATTCAAGAGTGGATTTTGAAGCATAAGATATAAATCCTTCTTCTCTAATAGTATCGGAAGTATAAAATATATTCATGTGCTGTAAATTATTGGAAGTCTTTGGAGCGTTTTGATTGCAAAGGATAGCAAAATTCCATTCATCTATTTGCATTCCCACTAAATATAAAATCACCATTCGTATCTAGTATTTCTTCTTTTGAAAAATAAAAAATAGAAGTGCTAAAGCAAATATAGCCGCGAACTTTTTTCATAAATAAATGAATCGTATTGTTTGGCAAAGATAGCAATAAATAATTTTGGAATTTAAGAGTGTTGTCTGAGAGGTAAATTTGTGTTTTTTGCAATACTTAATCCTATTCTATTGTCGCAAATTGGCATATTAAAGTGGATTCTTGGAGTACACACACATCGAAGTGTAATTTGAGAAAGCGTTATTATTTGTTAATGACAGAAACTCCATCAATGCAAAATGGATTAATTATAATTACTTTAACTACTTTTGCGCCTACATGTGTAAACTTTACATGACGATGAGAAATTTTGCAATAGCCTTTTTTATACTACTTTGCACCTCAAAACTGTTGGCTCAAGACAAACTTGCCGCTGGAGGATTTGCTAGTGTGGTGTATTATCTTGGTGATTTTAACCATGATACGCCTATGCTATCTCCTAGTCCATACGTTGGAGGAAGTATTTTGTATAATCTAACGGACTATTACTCTCTTAGATTAAATTTAGGCGGCGGACAACTTAAAGGATCCCCAAGTAACTACGATGGTAAATTACAATCAAATAGTTTGGAACAAGTGCCTGCGGATTTCAATACTATGTTTTTTGATGCAGATATTCGCTTTGAATTAGGATTTTTGCCTTATGATCCATTTTTAGTCGATCGTACAACAAGAGCATTCTCCCCTTATTATTCCATAGGTGCGGGGATTACCTATCAAAGTTCAAATCCGTTTTTTCAAATACCTATGACGTTTGGTATAAAGTATAGGCTATTTTATCGTCTTACAGCTACGCTTGAGTGGACATTTCGTAAAACGTTTAATGACCGAATAGATAATTGGGAAAATATTAAAACAAAAACAGGAATGTCTATCAATAATAATGACTGGATTTCTTTTGTAGGCATTTCTCTTATTTATAACTTGTCCGATAAGGCAGATTGCCCTGCATTCAAATAATGATGGTTTTTTTATGTTAAAAAACTCTTCTTCCAAAAGCATCCCTAAACATGTTGCAATCATAATGGATGGTAATGGACGTTGGGCAAAAGCTCGAGGTTTAGGGCGTGTTTTTGGACATCGAAATGGAGTGGCCGCAGTCCGAGCGGCAACCGAAGCTGCTGCAAAAATAGGAGTTGATATCCTTACCTTATATACATTTTCAACAGAAAATTGGGGGCGACCTCAAAGCGAGATTGATGCGCTTATGGGATTGTTGATTGATGCAATTGAGAAAGAGGAAAAGACGCTACAACGAAATCAAGTTAAATTTTCAACAATTGGGGACTTGAATACATTGCCAATTGATGTTCAGGAGCGAATAGAGAAAATTACCTTATCTACATCTCAGAATAAGGGTTTGACGCTTGTTATTGCAATCAACTATAGTGGAAGATGGGATCTAGTAAATGCGACAAAAATGATTTGCCAAGAATTCACTCAAGGCAAGTTGAACGTAGAAATGATAAATGATGAACTCATTGAAAAATATTTGAGTACGAGCCAAATGCCTAATCCAGACTTATTTATAAGAACAGGCGGAGACTTTAGATTAAGTAATTTTTTACTATGGCAAATTGCCTATAGTGAATTGCTATTCACAGACGTACAATGGCCTGATTTTAGAGAAAAGCATTTTATGACAGCGGTAGAGGAATTTAATTTACGAGAACGTAGATTTGGACGATTATTAGAAGAATAGTAAACTTTTTGAATGATTAATTGCCCTATTTTGAATAGAATCGCCTTTATAGTTTTTTTTGTCTTATCAAGTCAAATGCTTTTTGCACAATCTGTGCAAGACTCTTCACTTACGTTTGCTAAAAACTATGTTGCTCCTCAAAAATATATACTTGCAGAAATTACAGTCTCTGGAATTAAATACTATAGTACGGATCAGATTATTAGTATCTCAGGACTTAATTTAGGAGATACAATTGCTATTCCAAGTGATATAACAGCACAAGCGATAAAAAAACTATGGGCAAATGGATTATTTTCAGACGTAAAATTGTCTGTAAGGAAAGTTGAAGGAAAGCATATTTACCTTGATATTTATTTGCAAGAGCGTCCTCGCATTGTGAGTTATGATATTGTAGGCATAAAGAAAGGCGATAAAGAAGATTTGCAGCAAATTCTACAAATTCGTCGAGGAGCAGACTATTCTGATTATGTTCAGAATAATGCTGAAAATTCAATAAAACGTTTTTATTTTGAAAAAGGTTATAAAAATGTGAATGTAAAGACAATTGTGACGCCAGACTCTTCGATGGGTAATGGCATTAGGGTTGTATTTAACATAAAGAGAAATTCTAGAGTACGTGTTGCAGAAATTGAATTTGAGGGAAATGACGAAGTCTCTTCTTCAAAGTTAAGAGGAGCAATGAAAGAAATACACCGTAAGCGATGGTATTCATTTTGGCAGTCAACAAAATATATTGAATCTAAATTAGAAGAGGATAAAAAGCATATTTTAGACTATTATAATGAGCGAGGCTATCGTGATGCAAAGATTTTAAGCGACTCCTTATGGGTTATAAATGCAAAGCGTATTGGCTTGCAGTTTAAACTTTATGAAGGGAAAAAATATTATGTGAGAAATATTAATTGGGCGGGAAATACTCGCTATCCATCAGAGGCCCTGAATAATATTCTACGTATGGATAAAGGAGACGTATATGATAAAGTTGCACTAGAGAAGCGTTTACACACAGAAGATAATTCCGTCAGTACACTCTATATGGACGATGGCTATTTATTTTTCAATGTTCAACCTATAGAAATTGCTATAGAAAAAGACTCAGTAGATTTAGAAATGCGTATTTATGAAGGAAAACAGGCCACTATTAGTAATATCTTTATAGAGGGAAATACGAAAACAAATGAACATGTGATACGTCGAGAAATATGGACTCGACCAGGCGATTTGTTTAGTAAAACACAAATTATTCGTTCTATTAGAGACCTTGCACAAATGGGGCACTTTGATCCCGAACGATTAGAGCCTCGTTTATCTCCAAATCCTGCTGATGAAACTGTCGATATAACCTATGTTGTAGAAGAAAAGCCTAATGACCAAATTGAACTTTCTGGAGGTTGGGGATCTGGTATGTTTGTTGGAACAATAGGATTGAAATTAACCAATTTCTCGATGAAGGGTATTTTCGATAAAAATGCATGGAAACCTTTACCATCAGGAGATAATCAAACAGTAACAATTCGAGGACAAACAAATGGGTCTTACTACAAAGCCTTTAGTCTAGGATTTACAGAGCCTTGGTTTGGCGGAAAAAAACCACAGTCTCTCTCAATATCATCTTATTATACACATCAAAGCAACAGTTCTTACTTCTATGATGCAGGTACAAGCAATATGCAAGTGCTTGGAGCCTCTGTAGGACTTGGGCGTAGGCTTTCGTGGCCAGATAACTATTTCACATTTTATACCGCCTTAGATTATCAGCGTTATATTCTTAAAGATTGGACAGGGCGATTTATATTTACGGATGGAATTTCCAATAATTTTAGTTTGAAGTTTCTATTCGGACGTAATTCAACGGACCAGCCAATTTATCCCCGTCGTGGATCTGAGTTTTCATTAGGCTTACAATTAACTCCTCCATATTCATTGTTGAATGGGAAAAATTATAAAGATCCATCAATGACTGATCAAGAAAAATATCGTTGGATAGAATATCATAAATGGACTTTCAGAACTGCATGGTTTGGCACAATTGTTGGAGATATGGTATTAGCTCTCAAAGTACAATTTGGCTATCTTGGCTTTTATAATACAGACTTAGGCTCATCCCCTTTTGAGGGATTTGACCTCGGAGGAGATGGTATGTCGGGATATAATCTTTATGGAATTGAAACTATTGGATTACGTGGATACTCTAATAGTTCTCTTACACCTTATAATAATGGAGCACAAATGGCCAATGTTTATGATAAATTTACACTCGAGTTACGTTATCCATTTATATTATCTCCTCAATCTACAATTTATGGCTTAGCTTTTCTTGAAGCGGGTAATGCATGGACAAGCATTACCGAATTTAATCCATTCTCGATGAAACGCTCCGCGGGACTTGGAGTACGCCTTATGCTTCCTATGATTGGCCTACTTGGGGTAGACTGGGGTTATGGTTTTGATATTTTACCTGGTGCGACTAAACCGAATGGAAGTGAAATACATTTTGTAATTGGTATGCCATTTTAAATTTTATAAAATATGAAAAAAAATATTTGCATTGCTATATTCGTGTTTTTTTGTAGTTTAACGGTACACGCTCAAAAGTATGCGGTCATTGACTCAGAGTATATTTTACGGAAAATCCCTAGATATAAAGTAGCACAAGACCAAATTGATAAATTTGCAGCCTCCTGTCAAAAGGAAGTTGATGAGGCCTATAAAAAAGTTGACGATCTTTTTCGACTTTTTCAGACAGAAAAAATGCTGTTATCTGATGAATTAAAGCGCAAACGAGAGGAGGAAATCTTAACGAAAGAAAAAGAAGCAAAAGAACTTCAACGCAAACATTTTGCTCCTGAAGGATCCGTATTTAAAAAACGCGAGGAATTTTTAAAGCCAGTTCAAGACCAGATGTATAATGCGGTTAAAGATCTTGCAAATGAGGGTGGTTATGCAGTGATTTTTGATGCAGCAAATAATCCCGCTATTATTTATATAAATGCTCGTTATGATAGAAGTGATGATGTATTAAAAAAAATAGGATTTTAATTTCAAAAAAAACAATTTTATAAAAAATAAATATGAAAAAAAACATTTTAACCTTAGGATTTATTGCAATTTCATTTTTGGTGAATGCACAACAATTTAAATTTGGACATGTTAATGGACAAGAATTACTTTCCATGATGCCAGAGCGAGATTCTGCAGAGTCAAAATTTATGGCATATGGAAAAGACCTTGAAGAACAAATTGAATTAATGCAGGTTGAGTACAACAATAAACTACAAACCTATCAACAAAAAGCAAAAACTTGGTCAGATGCTATCCGAGAGGCTAAGGAGAGAGAATTACAAGAACTCGGTCAACGCATCCAAGAATTCCAAGTTACAGCGCGCGAAGATTTGAATAAACGACAAGTAGAACTTTTACGTCCAGTGGTAGAAAAAGCAGCTGCCGCTGTTAAAAAAGTAGGAAAAGACAATCAATTTACCTACATCTACGATATTAGTAATGCAGCATTTGCATATTGGGATATTGAGCAAAGTATTGATATTACAAGTTTAGTAAAACAGGAATTAAATATTCCCGCGAATGCAACTCCAAAAGCACCCATTGCACGTCAATAGGCGTTGGCATAAAATTAGTATTCGTAATTACTCATGAAGATTGGCGTACTTTCTGATACGCATGGAGTATTAGGGGCAGAATTATTCCAGTTTTTTGAAGACGTTGATGAGATTTGGCATGCTGGCGATATTGGCTCCTTAGAACTTATACAACGCTTAGAAGATTTCAAGTCGCTTCGTGCAGTATATGGTAATATTGATGGAGAGCATTTTCGTCGAGCCTTTAAACCCATACTCTCATTTGACTGTGCTGGTCTGAAAGTGCTGATGACGCATATAGGAGGTTATCCTCAGAAATACGATACTAATATTCGGGAAATATTGTATGCAAAACGCCCACAAATTTTTGTTTGTGGGCATTCGCATATCCTAAAAGTAATGTACGATAAACATTTGGAGTGTTTACACATCAATCCAGGAGCCGCAGGAAAATATGGTTTTCATACTGTACGCACAGCCATTCGTTTTGAGATACAGGCTGGAAAGCCCTGCAAACTCGAAATCGGAGAATGGAAAAAATAAAGCCGAAATACGATAATTCTCTGAGATTTGTTACCCAAGAATCCCCAAGTCAATATAATTAATGCTGTACCTTTCGGTTGCAGTAAAATACTTGCATTATTTTTAGCATTATTTTCAGCATTATTTTCGTATGCAGAAAAAGTTGATATTGGGCTGTTTTTTGATACACCCGTACGCTCAGTAAACTTTAGTGTACAAACAGGAGATTATGCAATTATCGTTAGTGATACAATGTTGATTGCGAGTATTGGAAAGGGACAAACAATAGCAATTATTCATCAAAACAAGCGTATTCGCCTGCGAATCAATGGAGAAGAAATGGGCTATTACAAATCAGTAAAGGCGATTGCTGCAGGAGATGAGGGGACATTTTATTTAACTTCAACGCGTCCTCCTTTACCTCAACGCAGTTATGCACAAAACGCATTCTTTAGTGTCGCAAAAGATGGAGGAGGAATACTTATTCTCAATAATATAGACGAGCAATTATATTTACGTGGAGTAGTAGAGTCGGAAGCAGGAACAAATGCTCAATATGAATTTTACAAAGCACAAGGATTACTTGCACGTACTTATCTTTATGCGCATTATCATCGGCATAAGACCCAGGGATTTAATCTGTGTGACGGTGTACACTGTCAGGCTTATAAAGGATTGCAAAAGCAATATAAGCGCATTCGTAATGCCGTAAACTCTACGGCAGGCATAGTCGTTGTCGATGAAGATTTACTTCCTATTGCAGCCACTTATCACGCCAATTGTGGAGGACAAACCGCAAATTCAGAAGACGTTTGGCGAGAAAAACTCTCTTATTTACGCTCTACTTCTGATGTACATTGCAAATACTCTGCAGGGGCATCTTGGCAACGAAAAATTCCGCTTGCTCAGTGGAAGAACTATATGGCGGGTTACGGAATACACGTTAAAAATCCAAAGCAGTTTGAGTATAAACAAAATGCAAGAAAAACATTTTATGTAGTTAATCGAAAAAAAGTAAAATTTGTTCGCATAAGAGCATTTTTCGGCTTACGTTCTGCATTTTTTGACGTTAAGGTTGAAAATAATTTTGTAATACTTTCTGGACGTGGCTATGGACACGGAGTTGGAATGTGTCAAGAAGGCGCAATGCAAATGGCTGAAAAAGGATTTTCTTGTGATGCCATATTACAACAATTTTATCCAACTGTAAAACTGCATCGTCATAGTCAATTGGAGAATGACAGCATTAATTATTTGACTGTTCCTTAAATAGAGTATCAAAAATTTAATAGTTTTTTGTTTTTTTTTGCCCGTCTATTTTTTACCTTTGCTTCGTTTTATTTTCTTTTTTAGAAAGTGAACGAAGAATAATAACAACAATTACAAATTTGAAATGGATAAGCGAGACGACGAAATTTTTTCATACCCTATTAAGGCTGGAAAACGCACCTACTTTTTTGATGTAAAGGCGACGAGAGACAATGAGTATTATTTAACCATCACTGAAAGCAAGCGAAAAGTTGATACAGACGGACGATTTACTTATGACAAGCATAAGATATTTTTATATAAAGAGGACTTTGAGAAGTTTGCAGAAGGTTTTAAAAAGACGATTGACTTTATAAAAACAAGTCCGAATATGATTGAAAGACAACAGGAGCGTGAGGATGTGAATTTTGACGATTTATAGTCATAATTATTGCCTTGTTTTTTTTGATAGTATTTGTATATTAAAAAAAAAGAATTACCTTTGTCGCCGTTGTTGCAATAAGTTACAATAAATGTTCAGAAGTATTGGGAGTTTAGCTCAGCTGGTTTAGAGCATCTGCCTTACAAGCAGAGGGTCGGGGGTTCGAGTCCCTCAACTCCCACAAGATATGCGAAGCACCTGCAAAAAGTAGGTGCATTATTTTTTGGTCGAAACTATGAGAATTTTATTTATTATACTTCTCTTTATTACGGTGAGCGTGATGGCGCAACCAAAGAAGTTTGACACAAAAAAATATACAAAGCAAAACATCCAGCGGAAAGAGAACAAGAAGATGGATGAAGTCGTGGGCGATGAAATTACAAAAGATGACCCCAATTACAAAGACTTAGATAAAATTCGTCATCGATGCATGCACTTTGATAGTAAATCAAAGACGCGTTGCGGAAGGAAAGCAGGAGGAAAATTAAAGAAATACTGTCTGATTCATAGAGTTGGCAAGGGAAAATAAAAATAGAATGAAAACAAATCAAATACAAAAATGGTGGTGGCGCAACAGTAAAACTGTTGAAAGCATCGCT
>JBOFDL010000121.1:0-1843 GCA_051646985.1 Bacteroidales bacterium
TAAAACCAAAGACCTTGCGCTCCAAAACTACATTCAAACCGAGAGTCAAAAATTTGCCAAAGACGGCGAACAATATATTGCCGATATGCTGGGTGACGAAATTGCAAAAAGCGCAAAATACATAAATGATGATGCTTATAATGAACTTGCTGAATTTGCATACAGTATTGTATTATCCATGCCTGCCGAAAAACGCTCTACGTTATTAACCCAGCATTTTCCGCTCCATCGCCAAGCCTTTCTTGATGCCTTAGCCGAAGACGAACAGTAATAGTCCGTCATCTCTTTTTCTAAGGCTTTAATCGTCAACATAAGGCTTAACTTTTTGGCTTCTCGTTTAATCATTATTCCCCAAAAACTGCGCTTAACTTCTTTTTTCATTTTTTTAATACTACATTTGTAAGTTTCATTTTTGCGTACATTTGAACGAACAAATAAACGACAATGCAAAGTAAATTATAAAATTTCACAACTGCAAGCAAATTATGAATGAAATTTCACGTTTAAAGAAGAAGATTTTTCAATTTATTGAAAGCCAAGATATTACAAGAAAAGATTTTTGTGGCAAAGTAGGTATTTCTTACTCTAACATGAATGGGAAATCTTTACAGAGCGAATTAGGAGGAGAGCAGATTTGTGAAATTTTACAACATTATAAAGTTTTATCTCCAGATTGGCTATTATTGGATAGAGGCACGATGCTGCGAGATGATAACGAAGTCGCATCATCTATTTCATCACCTCAAGACAATGTAATGTCTGCGAAAGATATGCGAGACTTAATAATGAGTCAACAAGAAATAATATTAAGTCAGCAAAGACTAATAGATAATTTGGTAAAAAAAGAGAATACTACGCTTGTGTCCACTCCTACCATTGCGAGGAGTACTACTCGAAAGGCTGGATAATTGTAAAAAAATATGAATGATAAAAGTACACTCGCAGGCTTAATAGACTCAATGCCTGTGAAAATTACACATAATTCAAAAACTTATGTGTTGAGTTTCATAAAAAACAATTGGGAGCATCACAAAAACGCATACATAGTGATGTATGCACTTATTAACACAACTTCAATATCTACAGTAAAACCTATACTTAAAGTGCAAGGATGCACATTATTTGAGGCACTTATGGAAATGGATTATTATATTTTCAAATTAAAGAACCTATTGCGAGAGGTCGGTAATGACGAAAACCTTGTTAGGCATTGCAAGCAAGAACGGAAAACACTCCAAACGCTGCTTTCAATTGAAAAACTCAATCTGGAATAGTTATTTCAACTTCAACCTTTGAAAAGTTTCAAAATCAAAAAGGTAAATAACTGAGAAGACAATTGAAGTCATTGATAATATTAGAAATATTTATAAAACACTATGGGATGAAAAAAATTAAATTATTTATCGCCTTCTTAATTCTTACTACATATACCTTGTCGGCTCAAGAAAAAGCATTTGCTTATTGTGAGTTACTTGGCACAGGAAAATTATTTAGTAAAAAGGTTAATGTTCAAGCAGATTTTGGGCAACAAACCTCTTTTTGGAAAGGCACAGACTATCTTAAAGACTCAGAAGGCAGAAAACTCACTTTCAATTCAATGGTTGACGCTATGAACTTCATGGGTACGGAAGGTTGGGAGTTTGTTCAAGCTTACGTTGTAACCGTAGGGAGTCAAAACGTGTATCATTGGTTACTCAAAAAAGAAATAAGCGAGGAGCAAAACAATGAATTAAAAGATGGATTTAAGGGAGAGTAAAATTTCTAAACGACTTCTAAATTAAAAATGCAAACAATTGAACATTAAATATTTGTGTGTGTATCTTAGAGTCCTGTTGAGGCTACA
>JBOFDL010000122.1:0-5638 GCA_051646985.1 Bacteroidales bacterium
CAAAACAACACAAACATAATCCCTTTGATTTAACAAAAGTTTGGTCTCAAAAAGAATATCCACTTATTGAAGTTGGAGTATTGGAACTGAATAAAAATCCGGAAAATTATTTTGCTGATGTTGAGCAAGCCGCATTTAACCCTGCAAATATCGTTCCTGGTATTGGCTTCTCTCCAGATAAAATGTTGCAAGGACGACTGTTTGCTTATGGTGATGCTCAACGTTATCGTCTTGGAGTTAATAATCATCAAATCCCTGTAAATAAATCCCGCTGCCCATTCTTAAATATGTTTCATCGTGATGGACAAATGCGAATAGATGGAAACTCAGGTTCAACTCTTGGCTATGAGCCCAATAGTTACGGGGAGTGGCAGGAAAACGCGTCAAGTAAAGAACCATCTCTTGAGTTACACGGAGTTGCCGATAATTGGAATCATCGTGATGACGACAAGGATTATTTCTCACAAGCAGGCAACTTATTTAGACTCATGACTCCAGCACAACAACAAGTACTATTCGAAAATACAGCACGCGCAATGGGCGATGCTCCCAATGAAGTAAAACTTCGCCATATCAATAATTGCCTACAAGCAGACAAAGCATATGGCGAAGGAGTCGCAAAAGCTCTACGTCTATAATAATCTAAAGTGTAAGCGTTTTATTACGAATAAAAAAAACATGTACGTTTTGTTGTGTGCAAATACATCTCCCATTTTGAATAAAGCAAATTTGTCTTTTACCAAAATAGAAGATATATTTGCACACAACGAATTAAAAATAGGATTATGAATGATTTTGTAGTATCGGCTCGGAAATATAGACCTCAAGTATTCTCAACGGTTATAGGGCAAAAATCAATTACTGAAACTCTAAAAAACTCCATACTACGCAAACATTTAGCACACGCATATCTTTTCTGTGGCCCTCGTGGAGTAGGTAAAACTACTTGCGCGCGTATTTTTGCAAAAACAATCAACTGCCTTACCCCTACTCCCGATATGGAGGCGTGCAATCAGTGCGAAAGTTGCCAGTCTTTTAACGAAAATCGCTCCTATAGTATTCACGAACTTGATGCTGCTTCAAATAATTCTGTTGATAATATTCGCGCTCTAATTGAGAAAGTACGGATCCCTCCGCAAGTAGGACAGTATAGTGTGTATATTATTGATGAGGTACATATGCTATCTACATCTGCATTCAACGCCTTTCTTAAAACATTGGAAGAACCTCCAGAATATGCCATTTTTATTTTGGCAACAACCGAAAAACACAAAATACTTCCCACCATTTTATCACGATGTCAAATCTATGATTTTAATCGAATAAGAATAGAGGATACAGTACAATACCTGCAACAAATTTCCGCAAAAGAAGAAATTTCAGTAGAAGATGCTGCACTTAATATTATCGCACAAAAAGCGGATGGAGCAATGAGAGATGCTCTTTCTATATTTGACCAATTAGTCTCATTTTGTGGCAACTCGCTGACTTATGCTCAGGTAATTGCAACACTTAATGTACTTGATTATGAGTACTATTTTCAGTTAACAAACGCTTTTCTTCAAAATAATTATGTAGATGCATTAATGGTATTTGATAGTATTCTTAATAAAGGTTTTGATGCGCAACATTTTATTGCAGGACTGTGCACGCACTTTCGGAATTTACTTGTATGTAAAGATATTGCGACGATACAATTATTAGAATCAAGCGAATCTGTAAAACAAGACTATTCCCAGCAAGCTCAGGTATGTACTATCCCATTTTTATTCGAAGCGCTAAAACTTGCCAATGCCTGTGATGTGAATTATAAACAAAGCGGAAATCCTCGTTTACATGTTGAATTATGCCTTTTACAAATAACTGAATTGATGTCAGAAAAAAAAAAAAATAGTACAAGCGTAAATGTCGAAGAAATACAAGGTGAAATTTCAAAAACTCCAACAATCAGTAGTCATTCGCTCTCTCAACCAGCAATTGAGGCAACTCCTATAGTTGACTCAATTGTTAATTTACCTACTCCTACAGAACCTATAAAAAGTATTCAAATTAAAGATATTCTGAAAGGAAATCTCAAAACAGGTTTGGAGTCAATAGTAAGTGCTGAAATTAACCCAAAAGAAGAATTCCTCGTTGAGCAAGAGCAAAATTTCACAATGGAACAACTAAAGGAAGCAATTAGTCTATATGCGGAATCCCTCTCTGAGGAAAAAATACGTTTAAAAAACGCACTGCAAACCGCACATTATTTTATTGAAGAAAATCACATCGTAGGCATTGAAGTTGTCAATACTCTACTACACGAGGAGTTAACAACTATAGATAAATTACTATCCCAATATTTAATTCGCTCTCTGCAAAATAAAAATATTCATCTCAAAATTACGATCGAGCAAGAAATTCCATCAGATGCAAAACCTTATACGCCCGAACAATGTTATAAAGCATTGGTGAATGATTTTCCCGAATTAGAATTACTCAGAAAAAATCTAGATATGAGCATTTTGTAAAAAAACAAACAATCAAAAAAATAGTATTATGTTATCAAAAAAACTTGAACAGGCGTTAAACCATCATGTAAATGCCGAATTTTATGCAGCTTATCTCTATCTTTCAATGTCTGCAAACTTTACCAAAAAGGGATTAAATGGAATGGCTAAATGGTATAGCGTACAAGCAAAAGAAGAATTAGAACACGCTATGCAGATATATAATTATATCCACGATCGTATGGGAACTGTAGTTCTTGAACCGATAAGTGCTGTTAAAACAGAGTGGGATACTCCAATGGCAATCTTTAAAGATGCTTTATCACACGAACAAAAGATTACAGTACGAATTAACGCACTTATGGATTTAGCCATTGCCGAAAAAGATTATGCTTTACAAAATTTTTTAATGTACTTTGTGAATGAGCAAGTAGAAGAGGAAAAAAATGCGTGTGATAATATTGAGAAACTAAACTTGATTGAAGGTAAAGATGGAAATGCGTGTGCTGAAGGAACTCTATTTCTTTTAGATAAAGAACTGGGTGAACGTATTCCTACCGAGGAGTAAACTAATTAAAATCATAAATAAAAAATGCCCTATTTACAGGGCATTTTTTACATGAGTTCTATTATTTATTGCGCTTTCCGAGGAGCATTTATTTTTCCTGCGGATCCTGCAGCTTTTGTCGAGCCAGATCTAATATTTCGTGCTTTTGCAGTACGCTCTACAGTTTTTACTTTTTTAGATTTATCCTCAGTGGACTTTACTTTATCCTCTTCAAGTCCTTCCTTATCTTCAAAATCTAACATGCCATTTTGCTGCAATATATTGTACCAAATCACTATTTTTTTAATATCCGAAAGATATACTCTTTCTCGATCATAAGTAGGCAAAATTTCCGCAAAATAGTTTTTTAACTCAAGGTCACTCATCTCTTTTGGATTTACGGAAGGTTGAGCATTATGTTTTTGCTTTATCATATTAAACACACGACGTAAGGGCAGATCCTCTTCAGTCGTAAATACAGCAATATCACTCATAGTACTCACCTTTGCTGTTGGAGGAACAACAATCCGCTTTTTATCCGTCAAGGCCTCCAAAATAAGCCCGCTGCGCCCTTGTGATAAAAATTTGAAAAGCCCAGGTTGTCCTGCAACAGACATAATTTCCTTTAATTCCATAATCTTAATAAATAAGCAAGTAGTAAACTGTTTTTTGCATTGCAAAGGTAATAAAAAATGTAAAACGCCAAAATTTTAAGACCGATGATAAATTCTTAATGGATCCTCTAAAAGAAAATCATTTTTTTAAGTACCTTTGCACCTCAATTCATGCCCACGTTATGATTACTACCGAACACGCCAAACTCTTGGCAAAGCGCGAGGCTGCGCTATGGAGGCACCTTTGACATCGCTAAGCGAGAAATACAACTAGAAGAGGAAGAAGCAAAGACACATGATCCTAATTTTTGGGATAATCCTCAACAAGCTGAGCTTCAATTAAAAAATGTTGCGGAGATGAGTTTTTGGATTACTGCTTATCAAAACATTAAACAGGGAATTGAAGATTTAATCGTACTTCTTGAGTTCACAAAAACAGGTGATGCAATTGATGCTGATGTAGAGCAACAATATCAATCCACCCTAAAACAAATTGAAGAACTTGAAATGCGCAATATGCTTCGTCATGAAGCAGATAGTTTAGGTGCAATACTTAAAATTAATTCTGGCGCAGGTGGTACCGAAAGTTTAGATTGGGCAAAAATGCTTATGCGAATGTATTTGCGTTGGGGTGAAAATAATGGCTACTCAGTAAAGTTGCTCAATGTGCAAGATGGAGAAGAGGCTGGAATTAAATCGGCCACTATCGAATTTTCAGGAAATTATGCTTATGGATTTCTAAAAAGTGAAAATGGCGTTCATCGTCTTGTTCGTATATCGCCATTTAATGCTCAAGGAAAACGTCAAACCACCTTTGCCTCTGTATTTGTTTCTCCTGCAGTAGACGACACAATCGAGGTGATTGTTAATCAAGGAGATATTAAGTGGGATACTTACCGGTCAAGTGGTGCTGGCGGACAAAATGTGAATAAAGTGGAAACGGGAGTACGATTACATCATATTCCTACAGGCATTGTAATAGAAAATACAGAAACCCGTTCTCAACTTCAAAACAAAGAGAATGCACTACGCATTCTCAAATCGCAATTATATGAAATGGAACTGCGTAAAAAACGTGAAACTCAAGCAGAAATTGAAGGGCAGAAAAAGAAAATAGAATGGGGATCTCAAATTCGCAGTTATGTATTACACCCCTATAAAATGGTAAAAGATCATCGTACAGAATATGAAAATTCCAATGCACAGGCGGTACTAGATGGGGATCTACAAGCCTTTATTAAAGCATTCCTTATGGAGTTTGGAGAATAAAAAGTCTATGGTAATAATACAAGACGTAATCCAATTGTATGAATCGCATAACTTGGGTCAAAAGAACTACGTCGAGAAACTCTGCAAAGTTTTTCCCCTAAATCCCAACCACCACCACGAAATACTCTATGAATAGAAGTGTCATTACTCACAGGATTAACTTGAGAATTTGGTAAATACGGATTATAGTAGTCTAAGCACCACTCCCAAATATTACCGCTCATGTCATAAATGCCTAATTCATTTGGCAACTTTGTTCCTACTTTATGCGTCTCCTCAAATGCGTTTACTTTGTACCATGCCACGGTGTCGGGATTATTACTTCCTGCATAACGAGTGTTTTTACTAAATTTACCTCCTCGAGCAGCATACTCCCATTGCGCTTCAGTAGGCAATGAAAAATTTTTTCCTGTAAGTGTATTCAGTCTCTGAATAAATTTTTGACAATCATTCCAACTTACAGATTCAACTGGCAAACTAGCTCCTCTAAATAATGAAGGTAAAGTATCCATAATTGCATACCACTGCAACTGTGTTACTTCATATTTTCCTATATAAAAATCTGAAAGGGTAACTTGATGTGTAGGAGTCTCATCTTTATCGCAAAAATCCTGCTCTGGACTACATCCCATAGTAAATGTTCCTCCATGCACTTGTTGCATTTCAAAAATCACTCCATTAACGAGAATACTCTGCATTTGGTTTTTTTTTGAGCGCTT
>JBOFDL010000123.1:0-3096 GCA_051646985.1 Bacteroidales bacterium
CATTTTGATTATAAATGCATTGGTCGCTTATCTTTTTGCCCGTGTACCAAACAGGGGTACTAATCACCTTAATGGGTTGACGACCAAGTTCGGTTTCGTTATGCTTAAGACGAAATGCCAAGGTGTAGTTTAAACAACTCTTTGTTGAGGTAAGTGGGATGTTTGCAAATTCCACCAAGAGAAGTTTGTTCACGAGGTCGGTGTTCGTGGATAATATCGTTGTGTGAAAGGGCATCTTGGGCGCAGTTTGTGCAATTGCTACGCTTCCATAGGCAAAAATTCCCAATGCTATCGAGAGAACGTTTACTTTTTTCATATACATAAAACATCACTGGTTTAACGTGCGCAAAGGTAATATATTCAGCCTTAATATTCAAAGGACTTTCTTCAAACAACCGTAGAATATATACTCGAGGTTTTAATTGTATGGTTCAAGAAATCATTAAAACAAAAAGTGCAAAATGAAATAATTCATTTAACTACTTAACAAAACAATTTCTTTATTGTGTTTTCAAGGATGTAAACTCCACAAGGATGGATAATTTTTCTGCATCTACGTATTTTATTGCAGAAGTGCGACAAATTTGTTTCTATAAATACCCCTTGATGAGGAATGATAATTTATCATCAAGGCTCAATCTTCCGTTTTCTTGTCAAAATATATCATCATTAACTGCGAATGTTTAGTTTCCTTGAGAAAATACGGTGTCCGCAGTTGCGGATGTTTGATTTCCTCGAGAAAAGACAGCGTCCGCAGCTGCGGATGTTTGGTTTTCCTGCGAAAACACACTGTCCGCAACTGCGGATACTTGGTTTTCCTATGAAAAGGCATTATCCGCAATTGCGGATGCTTAGTTTGCCTAAGAAAACATAGATTTGTTAATGCGACACATACGAAAAGCATCTCAAAACTTATCCTTATCTTTGCGAGCATATATTTTTACTCTATACACACAAAAGCGATGTACGTTGACACTCTCCGACACAAAGGATTGCGCTCAAAAATGGTAAATGCGTTGCGCTCAAAAAATAAATTTGAGGAAGTTGTTTTAATGGCACTCAATCAAGTTCCTCGTCATTTTTTTTTAGACTCTGCCCTCGACAATCTTGCTTATCTAGATGATAAAGCCTTGCCGATTGCGGAAGGACAAACCATCTCTCAACCCTCAACCGTAGCTCTACAAACTCAACTATTAAACCTAAAGGGAGGAGAGCGAGTATTAGAAATTGGAACCGGATTAGGCTATCAGTCGGCAATACTTTGCGCAATGGGCTGTGAGTTGTACAGTATTGAGCGACATAAAAAATTGAGCGACCAAGCACGAATAATCTTAAAAGCAATGCACTACTCTCCTACCTTGATATTTGGAGATGGTTTTGAGGGATTACCTCAATTTGCGCCCTTTGATAGAATTATTGTTACTTGTGGCGCAAAAAATTTGCCAGAAAAATTACTGAATCAATTGCGCATCGGTGGACGAATGGTAATTCCACTACAACAAAACGGACATCTACAAATGTGTACGGTTGACCGTAGAAGCAATACAGAAGCAAGCATTATCACGCATGAGGCATGTTCATTTGTGCCTTTTTTGCCAGGAGTTGTACATTAAAATTTTTCACTAAACATTAAAACCCATCTAAAATGACCGTTAAACGATTTGTATTTAATCATTATGGCGTCAATACGTATGTAGTATTTGACCAAAGTAAACAATGTATCATTATTGATTCGGCGTGTAACTCCGAAAGCGAGGAGCATACACTCATAGAGTTTATTGCAAGCGAAGAATTAACGCCCATTATGGCAATCAATACACATGCTCATATTGACCATATTGTAGGGTGTAATTTTGTATGTAAACACTACAACATCCCTTGGTACTTGCACGCCGAGGATGTATACAATATAGAGCGTTCGCTTGAATATGGAAGTAGTCTTGGTTTTCATCTAATCCCCCCCCCTGCCCCACAAGCTTTAGGAGAAGAAGTCTGCTTTGGGAATAGTAAATTTAAGGTCTTATCAACTCCTGGACATACTAAAGGTGGTGTATGTTTTTATAATGCAGAGGAGCATATTGTTTTTACGGGTGATACTTTATTCAAATCAAGTATAGGGCGCACCGATTTACCTGGAGGCAATCTCGATAGTTTAATGGAGAGTATTACCACAAAACTCCTGACATTACCGGATGATACAGAAGTATGTGCAGGACATGGTGCGAAAAGCTCTATTGGGGACGAGAAACTTCATAATCCCTTTTTGCTGCCTCCTAGTTTGGAGCAATTATAAGAATTGATACGATAAGAAAGAGGTTTCTTGCTTTTTATTAAGCCGTGCCGAAATGCCACAATTCCATTGTGCCATTTCGGTCTTGTTCTGAAAATATTTGATACACAATAACAGGATGTGTACAATATATGCTAAACTTCGTGTCAATACTTTCGTTCAAAGTCGCAGACCACCAATGCGAAGCAATGCCTTCATTCAATTGATATTTTAAGCCCTCAAATTTAAGTTTTCCCAATGGGTCTAAGGAAAATATAGATACCGTTTGTCCCACAAAGCTATCAAAACTAGTGTCTTCATTAATAGCAACAATTCTGCCATAATTTGTAATAAGTTGAACTTGCTCAAAGTGCGAAGAGTATTGTGCCAAAAGGCTAATATTCGCAATCGTATGATCTTCTCGATGCCCTGTTGCTCCAAGTATAATAACTTGCTTAACTTCTTGCTCAATACAATAATTAACCGCTTTTGTCAAGTCATTACAGTTTTGGTCTGTATCAACCCTCAATAAATGTGAATATTTTTGCATATTCTCTGGACTTAGTGAATCACAATCCCCCACAATAACATCAGGAATTCTACCCCATAAAATACATTTATCTGCAGCTCCATCACAACAAACCACTCGCTTCGCTTGCAACAATAAACTTTGTGGATAAGAGTGAGAAGGAAACTCTCCATTTGCAAGTATCACCATTTCAATATCACTATCTGTAGTATTCATAATCATAATAAGCCTTATTACAGTACATTAAACATCTACACACCAAAGGTAATCATAAAGTTCTGAAGCAAAATCTTATTTG
>JBOFDL010000124.1:0-3772 GCA_051646985.1 Bacteroidales bacterium
ATACGCTTGTAGGCTTTTCCACGTTTGATAGTGATAGGCTAATCCTAAAATAATTGCTGCGAGAGCAATGCAAAGAGAGGGTTTTTGATATTTCTTTAAGTCAACCGTTTTGCTCCATTCCTTTATTTGCCAATATTTCCTTTTAAGTCGCCAACAGAGATTTCTTTTTTTTGAGCATTTCATAGTAAATGTTTTAGGGGTAAGATTTGCACACAAAAATACGCTTCGCTTATGCCAAATGCCTGCATAAGTACAAAGCCGATTGAAATTTTCAATCAGCTTTGTACAATTTTCAAAAGTCTTATTGTAGGGAGTTTATTGCTTTGGCAAATTCTTTTCTAATGTGAATAAGGCGGATTGCAAGGAAAAAATAAAGGAATCTTTTTCTATCTCATGATGGTCTTAAAAGTTTCCACCCTCATCCTTTTCTATGGCAATAAAACAAATTGATTGGACTTCCAAGATAATGCAACATCTACCAGTCTATTCCCACTCGTATGCCCCAACGCTGTGCCCCAGGCAGGTCTTTGTAGTTAAGTCGATGCACATAGTCAATACGTGCAAATTTTAAAATATTATATAGACCCACCGAAAGTTCCATATAAGGCACATTCGGGTTCATAACAGATACCGCTTGTTGAGTCGATGGGCTTGGGAGTTCAAATAAATTCTTGCTTTGCATAATGTTTGGATTGTTTAATGCGGAAAGACCTCCCCAAAGAGCCTTAAAGCCAAATACCTCCTTTACTTTTAGATATTTAATGCCGGGAATGCGATTAAATAGTTTGCCCTCTAAGTGATAGGTCAAGTCTGCCGATAGAAAGCGGTCGTTCAGAAACTCCATAGTATTTAATAAACTAAATGCGTCTTTTTGCATCACAATAGAGGTGTTGGCTTTGGGGACTATGAGTAAAGGGTAGGGAACTTGATTCCACTGAGTTCCTGCCTTTGCATAAGCATCAAAGTATCCCCACGAACTTAAGCGCAGTCGCTTGAATGCGCCAATTTCGGTTAGGTTTGAGGTGTAATCGCTGCCCATAAATCCGTTTATGCCCATTGTGTGCGAGAGAGTAAATACAGGAGCATTATCATTCAAACTCACACGTCCGTCCTTGCCTACCGCAAACTCCTCTCCTGGTGCAAAGCGTACACGAAGGGTTACTGTCGAAGCATTTATTTCTTTCACAAAATCACTTCCCTCTAGATTTGGCTTAAAAGTCATAGCCCCTGCTGATTCCATCGTTTTATAACTTGCATTTGCCGATATGGTTAGGTAAAATGGGGTTTCGTACTCATAATCAAAGGCAATGGTGCGATTATAGGTGCGCATCATATTGCTGCGAAAATTTAGAAGGTATATAAAGTGGTCCTTGTCATACTGCAAAAACGGGTCGGTAGGCGACTCTAAGTCATAGCGATAAGTGGCCGAGATATAATGTTTAGGAAAGTCATTCACCCCGTACATAACCGGCTTTAGCGAGTAAGCAAGATTTGCCATTCCCTTAAAGCGATTGTCTCCAAAACCATAAGCAAGCCAGCCCTTTGCAAAAATGTAAGGGGAAAGATGTGAGGTGGTTTGTCCGCCTAAGCGCATACGAAACCCCTCAATGGAATTACCCGAAAATATGGAGTGAATTTGCCCAATGTCAAAATAACTGGGTTTGCCCAAGGGCGAGGTTTCAAAGTAGTTTTCTGCCAAAGATTTCGAGATATAAATTACAGGCTTTACGCCTGGTTTTTGCATAATGGTATCAAACATAGAGAGGACTTTTTTCTCCTTGTCTGAAAGTGGTTTTTGTCGATTGATGTCCCAAAATAATTCATCACGAGATTTTATTGCAGCCATAGCGCGTTTAGTCACTCGCTCCTCAGGGTTTACAACCGATAGAGAGTCGGAGATAGTATCTGAGGCGTTAAAGTAGGCGGTGTTTTTATGAATAAAAAGCCCCTGCATATTTTTAAAAAAATATATTTTAATGGAGAAGTCTTCGTTCTTCATTGCCCAACCACCATTTGGCATTTGCACATAATTTTGGGTTATCCACAAACCCTGCGCAAAGTTAAGGGCATGGTGCCGAGGCAAACGCAACTTTAGTTGACGTACTGCATAAGTACTATCCTTTACAATATATATATCGCCATTAAAACCATAGTCAAGCGAGTTCATGGGGGTAAAAAACAAGTGAATACAGTCTATACTATCAACTTTAACGGTGTCAACCAAATAGTATTTGTAAAACAGGGTGGCGTTGTCGGCAATCGGGCTTGTGTAACTGCGATTCATCAACGACAT
Source organism: Bacteroidales bacterium (assembly GCA_051646985.1). Lineage (GTDB taxonomy): Bacteria > Bacteroidota > Bacteroidia > Bacteroidales > UBA932 > JAITMY01. The sequence continues at coordinate 2,294 of JBOFDL010000124.1, forward strand.
TTGATTTTGATAAATATCTAAATCCCGAAATGTGGACTGCATAGCCTTATTCACAGCATCTTCCACCGTCAACAAATTGGTAAAGCCCACCGATTTTGCCCCCTCTAGCCATTCTTGCGTTTTGGCTCGCTTTACAAAGGCATTTGCTCTATACACGTTTTCATCAATATTAAGGGGCAATATATATTCTTCACTAATGGGAGAGCGTTCTTTTTGATTTTTCATCTCTGGAAATACCCTAAACATTGCCTTTAACTTCTCCTCTCGCACATTATCCAAGGCGGTGTTTATCTTTTTATATACCTTAAAAGGGGCATAGTTTGGTTGTCGTCGAGCATCATTTTTTTTCTTTTGCGCAATGACCTCTTTCATTAAATCAACGGCAGGATTATTTTTGCGACTATATTTAGGTTTATTCCGCTTTGTATTCTTTACAACGATATCGTTCAAAAAAAGCCCTGAGTCTGGAATCAGATAATAGTTCGTTGTCGCGTTTGTACCTTGTGAGAAGGTGAGCGTATTGGCGATCAATAAAAAGCAAATCAATAGGCAAGATAGTTTCTTTTTTTTCATTGATTGTTATTACATAAAGCGATATCCGACTCCTAAACTAATAACATTGCGCTGCATACTAGGCAACTCTAACTGCGAGCCCTTTTGCCCTAGCGCATTCATTAGCCCCATACGATACGAGGCGTTAATCTGTAGGCCATACCAAAACTCATACCCTACAATTACGCCCACCCCAATATCAATTCGCTGCAGATGAATATCATCCGGATTTGTCAAGTTTTCTTTACGGTAATAGTTCATTCCATTATCACGTCCAAAGATACCAATGCTATAGTTTGGCCCCATACCTATATAAATGCGGTCGAGATTGGATAAGCGTTTTTTTGCAATGGCATACATCGGTATTTCCATACTAAATGCCTTCAAGTTAAGCTCCTGACCTGCGACATCAAAACTTGTAGTTTGATATTGGAATATTAACTCTAACTGAATGGCAAAGTAATAGCCTAATTCAAACAAAACAAAGCCCCCGATGTTAGCGCCTACTCCTGGATCGCATTTTGTATTATCCATACCTGTAAGTAAACAGTCTGAGAGATTCCCCTCTGCTTTTACCCCACCACTGTAGATGGTGGTGAATCTTTTCTTTTTCTTCACTTGAGATTTTAAGGGTATTGTGTCGGTAGATGAGGGTAACAAATACTCCCCTTGAGGAGTTTGTTCTTGTGCCGATACACCAAGAAGTCCAAAGGAGAGAATAAGGGCAAGGCTAAAGTATTTACACATTGGATTGAGTGTTGAGAAATTACACCGACAAAGATATGCTAATAATGAGGTCTAAAAAAAACGACAAGATTACAGGTTTACTTTTCACTCATAAAGAGGTATGTGATGCTAGCGTGATAAAGATAATTATTTTTGAAACATAACGGATTAAGTATGCTTTCACAATATTGCCATAGCTAT
>JBOFDL010000125.1:0-6060 GCA_051646985.1 Bacteroidales bacterium
GCAAAACAACTTTTTATAAAACTAACCTATTATCTCTTTGATCAAGGTTTTGTCTCTGGAGCATCATTTGCACCTATTTCACAAGAAACTATGCGAGATTTTTATGCTGCATTTTTTTTGATGAAAACTCCCTTGCATATGGAAAATCTAAAGGACGATGTTTTGCATGCAATGAAGTGGTTTTCTAATCTTACAGATGCGCAGCGAAATACAATGCAATTGTCTCTAAATAATGATATTTTTGCTACCCCAATTATAGGACATTTAATAAACGTCTTAATGCAAGAAGATACGCCTGAAAAATTAACTTCGATGCAGATTTTTTTGGATCGACTCAATAATGGACTTATACCGTCTCTAAGCATAGATATTGAAAACAACCGTAATAGAGCAGTATTCAATCCTTATAATAATTCCTTATTAGCACACAATAGACTCCGAGAGTTGATAGAAACAGTGTATATCCTAGCAAAAACTGATTTCTCTATTCCAGAAGAGCCCCTTTCTCTGCTAAAAAAGGTTTTACTAAACAGGCGTTACTATTCTAATGTGTCAATATGTTCTAATTTAGTATCATCGCAATATTTAGTAACCACGGAGTGTCTTGATCCTCGTCCATTTGCATTGTTGGCTCTTCTAGGAACTTCTGATGGCACACAGGATATTGATGCTGAATTGGCTTCGGCTTATTTGCGTTTAGTTGGAAATAGTTCCGACAAATTTGTTAAATTTTTCAACAAGAAAAATATAAATCCCGAAACAGTTTTAACCGGCAATTTAGCATTGCCACATGCAGGAGTTATGATACAACGTCGAGATAATTGGGGCGCAACTGTACGCAAGCCTACTTGCAATTCATGGTGTCAGAACGTTGATTCACTCAATGATTATTTGGCACATAGCATTTTGCAAATAGAGTCCAATAATACGATATTATATGGCAATAAATCTTCAGAGTCTCTGCGAAATTATCCCGCTAATCAAGAGCAGAATGCAAATTTATCAACAATGTTTTCTAACATGGTAACGCTTGGCGGAAAAAATGGCGGTTATTCAATCGAATTTCAAGAAAAGGATGCTAATCAAGATTTGAGAAAGACTCGCAAATCATATTTCTTTTTTGATAATCGTGTTATTTGTTTGGGCACAACAAATATTGAAACTCAAAGATTAGATAAGCCCCTCCTTACTAAATTTTTTCAAGAGACTATTCCAGTGAATTGCGCTGAAGTGACGATTAATAAAAAGAAAATTAAAAAACTTCCATTCGAATGGCGCAAAAATGTCTCAGCATCTATCATAGATGCACAGTGTAATGCATATTTTGTACGCAATGCCTCAGTTTTTCTAAAAAAAAATCGGGTGGCGACAGACTCTCTCATTACATTTAGGACAAACAATGATCTTGTCGATTGTGCTTCCATAACTATCTCTCCATCATATAAAGGGGGGGGGCAAAATCCTAGTTATGAATATGCAATTTTAATTCAACCCAATAATAAAGATTTGAAGCATTGGATGGATAAGGCTCATAAAATAAAATCGCCACATTATGATGTTGTTGTACAAGATTCTCAAGCACACATTGTTTATGACAAAACTAGCAAAATGACAATTTATGCTTTCTTTGACGCCTTAAAGGTGAAATCCAAGAAAGTATTGGTGAAAGAAGTTTCAACTTCTTGTATGATAATGACGCACTATAAAAGCAAAAAAGAATTTGTATTAAGTATTGCAAAACTTAATGCTTCCTTGAATAAGAACTTAGTAAATGCCGCCACTTGTTGTGATATTAATTTTGTGAACAATACATTAAAAATGCAAGTGACTTTACAGGGAAAATGGGAACTTGCAATGCCTTTAACGTATTGCCATGTGCTTTCTTCAAGTAAGCAATTAACTGTATTGGAGTTTACACAACAATCCAACTTCTCGCAAGAAATTACACTTATTAAGCAATGATTTTATGTTGGATTAACTATCAATCAGAAAAAATATCAATCTAAAAGTTGTTTCTAAAAAAATAATAACGTACCTTTGTCCGCTTCCAAAAAAGGAGTTTTTTGCATTTTTATAATCAAATTTGTAATTTCCTTATGGCTTGAAGGATTAACTAGTAGTAATTCTAGTTAAGCAGATTTTGTATGTTACGCACATTTGAGATAACTCCTAGATTTCGCTTCCGAAGATTATTCTAGGGGACAGGTAGAAAATAAATTAAAAAGATTCAAAATGGCAAAAGAAATATCTGGATTTATTAAGTTGCAGATAAAAGGTGGTGCCGCCAATCCTTCTCCACCCGTGGGGCCAGCATTAGGTTCTAAGGGCGTGAATATTATGGATTTCTGTAAGCAGTTTAATGCTCGCACTCAGGATAAAGCTGGAAAAGTATTGCCTGTGGTTATCACAGTTTATGCAGATAAGTCGTTTGATTTCATTATTAAGCACCCCCCTGTAGCAGTTCAACTTAAGGAAATAGTAAAAATAAGTTCAGGCTCTGCTGAACCTAATCGCAAAAAGGTCGCGTCAATTACATGGGAGCAAGTGAAAGGTATTGCTGAGGGCAAAATGCCTGACATGAATGCCTTTGCATTAAAGTCGGCAATGTCAATGGTCGCAGGTACTGCTCGCAGTATGGGTATTGAAGTTAAAGGCGAGTGTCCCGCCAATGTGTAATAAAAAAAACGTGAGTTAAGAAATGAAGTCTACAAAAAACAGAAAACTTGTCTTAGCAAAGGTTGATCCTGGCAAGCAATATAAGTTGTCGGACGCTACAAAACTGATAAAGGAACTCACCTTTACAAAGTTTGACGCATCTGTAGACTTAGCAGTTCGCCTAGGTGTTGATCCTAAGAAATCGAACCAAATGGTGCGTGGGGTAGTTTCACTTCCGCACGGAACAGGTAAAACTGTTCGAGTATTGGTACTGTGTACGCCCGATAAGGAAGCCGAGGCTAAGGATGCTGGAGCAGATCATGTCGGATTAGATGATTACATTGAGAAAATTAAGAGTGGTTGGACAGATATTGATGTTATTATTACAATGCCTAGTGTGATGGCTAAAATTGGATTATTGGGAAAAGTTCTCGGCCCTCGTGGGTTGATGCCAAACCCTAAAACCGGAACGGTAACAATGGATGTTGGCAAGGCCGTGAAAGATGTAAAGTCGGGAAAAATTGATTTTAAAGTTGATAAAACAGGTATTATTCATGCATCAGTAGGAAAAGTTTCCTTTGATGCAGGTAAATTGTCTGACAACGTACATGAACTTGTACAAACAATTCTTAAACTTAAGCCATCTGCTGCAAAAGGAACATATGTGAAAAGCATCGCGCTGTCATCGACAATGAGCCCTAGTTTATCTTTGGAACTTAAGTCAATAGAAGAAAAATCGTAATAACAAGTATTGAAAATGAAAAAAGAAGAAAAAAACGTTATTATTGATAGGCTAGTTGAGCAATTTAGAAAATATCCAAATTTTTACCTTGCTGATATCTCAACACTTAATGCAGAGAATACAACATCATTAAGAAGGTTGTGTTTCGAAAAACAGGTCTCATTAATTGTAGTAAAGAATACTTTGCTACAAAAGGCCTTAGAAAGAGATAGTTTTGCAGAAACAGCAATCTTTGATGTGCTTAAAGGAGCAACTGCAATTATGTTTTCCGCAGGAGCAGCAAATGTTCCAGCAAAACTAATTAAGGAATTTCGCACACAGAGTGATAGACCTATATTGAAAGCAGCCTATGTACAAGAATCGCTATATATAGGCGATGGTATGCTTGAAGAGTTAGCCAATATTAAAAGTCGGGAAGAACTTATCGCTGATGTGCTTGCATTATTACAATCTCCAGCAAAAACGGTATTGTCTGCGTTACAATCATCAAGTAGTGGAAAAATTTCAGGACTACTTAAATCGTTGGAGTCTCGAGTTGTTTAACAACACTGTGTGGGATTTTAAGGAGTTATAATTTTCGCTAGAAAAATTGCTTTGGCGATAATATAAAAAAAAGCAAAAATAAATTAAATAAACTTTTAAAATAGAAAAAAAAATGGCAGATGTTAATAAAATTGCAGAAGAATTAGTAAACCTTACTGTAAAAGAAGTTAGTGAACTTGCAAAGATTTTGAAAGAAGAACACGGAATTGAACCCGCAGCTGCGGCTGTTGCTATTGCAGCGCCTACTGTAGGTGCAGGAGCGCCTGCTGCAGAACAAACAGAATTTGATGTTGTTTTGAAAAATGCAGGTGGAAATAAATTACAAGTTGTGAAAGTAGTAAAAGATCTTACAGGACTTGGGTTAAAGGAGGCAAAAGAAATAGTTGATGCTGCCCCAAAATCAGTAAAAGAGAAAGTTGCAAAGTTAGAGGCAGAGTCGATGAAAAAACAACTTGAGGAAGCTGGTGCAGAAGTAGAACTCAAGTAAACAAGTCTTATTTTCAGGCATTTAGGTTTAGAATCTTGTACAATAAGATTCTAAGCCTATTGCTGTTTACAGCGTAATTTAGAGTTAATACCTTTTATAGCCTAAACATGCAGGTTCAACATAAAAAACAAGAGCGCATTAACTTTGCGTCAACAAGAAAACAATTTGAACATCCCGATTTTTTGGAGGTTCAAATAAAATCATTTCACGATTTCTTTCAACTTGAAACAACCGCTGAAAGTCGAAAAAGCGAAGGTTTATTTAAAGTGTTTCAAGAAAATTTCCCAATAACTGATACTCGCAATAACTTTGTATTGGAGTTTGTTGATTATTTTATAGACCCTCCTCGTTATAGTATTGACGAATGTTTAGAGAGGGGGCTTTCGTACAGTGTACCGTTGAAAGCCAAATTAAAATTATATTGTACGGATTCTGAACATGAGGATTTTGATACAGTAATTCAAGATGTATATTTGGGGACAATCCCATATATGACCCCTAGAGGAACATTTGTTATAAATGGAGCGGAACGAGTTGTAGTTTCGCAATTACATCGCTCTCCAGGTGTATTCTTTGGACAAAGCACTCATGCTAATGGCACTAAACTTTATTCTGCTCGTATTATTCCATTTAAGGGAGCTTGGATTGAATTTGCAACGGATATTAATAATGTAATGTATGCGTATATTGACCGCAAGAAAAAACTTCCGGTTACTACTTTGCTGCGAGCAATAGGTTATGAGTCCGATAAAGATATCTTAGAGATTTTTGAACTTGCTGATGAGATTAAGGTTTCCAAATCAACATTAAGCAAATGTGTAGGGCGTCGTTTAGCAGCTCGTGTTCTCAAATCATGGATAGAAGATTTCGTTGATGAAGATACAGGAGAGGTAGTCTCTATCGAACGCAATGAGGTTGTGATGGATAGAGAAACTATACTTGAGAAAGAGCATATTGATCTTGTTTTAGAGGCCGGTGCTAAGTCTATTTTACTACATAGAGAGGGACAAAACACATCGGAGTATTCTATTATTCTGAATACAATGCAAAAAGATCCTTGTAATTCGGAAAAAGAGGCTGTTGTTTATATTTATCGTCAATTGCGTAGTTCGGAGCCACCTGATGAAGCTACTGCTCGTGATGTGATTGATAAATTGTTTTTTTCAGATAAACGCTACGATTTGGGAGATGTTGGGCGTTATCGTATTAATAAAAAATTAAATCTAAGTATTGATGCTTCAGTCAAAGTCCTTACCAAGGACGATATGATTGCAATCATTGGGCATTTAATACAATTGATTAATTCAAAGGCAGATGTTGACGACATAGATCACTTGAGTAATCGTAGAGTTCGTTCAGTTGGGGAACAGTTAGCTAATCAATTTAGTGTAGGCTTGGCTCGTATGGCTCGTACAATTCGAGAGCGTATGAATGTACGAGATAATGAAGTATTTACTCCGATTGATCTAATTAACGCGAAGACTCTTTCATCTGTAATTAATTCCTTTTTTGGCACTAATCAACTTTCGCAATTTATGGATCAAACGAATCCATTGGCGGAAATTACTCATAAAAGACGTTTGTCTGCACTTGGTCCTGGAGGTCTTTCCCGTGAAAGAGCAGGGTTTGAAGT
>JBOFDL010000126.1:0-9201 GCA_051646985.1 Bacteroidales bacterium
CCTGCTCCCAAAGCAGGCGCGATACCGGGCTACGCTACACCCCGTTCCCTTATACAAGAGACTCCATGACAAAGGTAATGTTTTTTTTTTGAATGCAAAAAAAACAGTAAAGATACTGATTGAAAAATAATTATTTTTGCGATGCTTACTTGGCATTTGCAATTTTGCTAACTTCCGAAAATTTTTTACAACTAATCCTTTTATTTGAATCTCTCCAAATTTTTTACAGGATAATAATTATAATTCTTTGTCAGCGTCAACCTCAATATCTTCATTCTCTCCTAACTCGCTACTATTTGTGTCGTCATCACTTGATATAAGCACTGCATCATCATCTTCTTTAACAGACGAGTCGATTTTAACATCTACCTTTATGAGATAGCAAGTGTGAATTGTTTCTTGCATTACTGCATAAAAAAAATCATTGTCATTTTTATTTACTTTCATAACAGCATCATTCCAGCCATGAGGATATTTCTGCTTTAGAAGGTCTAGAAGTTCAGGAGATAGATTCTTATAACTTACAACTAAGCGACGAGGCTTTTGAGGATCTTTAGGAGAAGAATTCTGTGTTTTTGATTTAGTAGAGGTTTTTACCTTATCCATTGTACGTATGATTAATCAAAAAAGAGATTGGTTTGACTTAACTTATAATGAAATTTTGTACAATGATAGCGCATATTTTTGGAGTTGCATAAAAATATTACTTTAAATTATGCAAAACATTTTTGGTTTATTAATTATAACAGATCTGGACGTAATATTTTTGTGCGTAATAAGGCTTGTTCTTCTTGAAATTCAGTAATTGCTTGAGAATTTCCTGATAGAAGAACCGGTGGGACTTTCCATCCATTGAATTCTGAGGGACGAGTATATACAGGGGCAGCAAGAAGATTGTCTTGGAAAGAATCACTAAGTGCAGACGTTTCATCCGAAATTGCACCAGGAAGTAAGCGAGTAATACTATCTACAATTGTGGCGGCTGCTAACTCTCCCCCAGATAGCACATAGTCACCTACAGAAATTTCTCGAGTTATTAAATGCTCGCGTACACGATGATCTACTCCTTTATAATGTCCACACAATAGGATAAGATTGCCTAGGTTGGATAATTCATTTGCAATACTTTGATTATAGGTTTGTCCATCAGGTGTCATAAAAATGATTTCATCATAATTTCGCTCTGATTTGAGATGAGTAATGAGTTTGAAGATAGGTTCTACTTTCAGGACCATTCCAGCAGCTCCACCAAATGGATAGTCGTCAACTGTACGATGCTTATCTGTAGTGTAATCTCTAAGATTGTGGACACATATTTCTATAATGCCTTTTGCTTGCGCTCGTTTTACAATGGAGTGAGTAAAAGGACTAGTGAGTAATTCTGGGACTACAGATAAAATATCAATGCGCATAGTGTTTTATAGTTTTTTTTGAACGCAAACCTACTTCAAGTTTGGAAGAAAAACAAGTGTTTTCTGCAAAAGGCAGAGATTAACGAATAGTTTTCTATAAAAATATTATCTTTGCAGCCCTAAATTCTTGCCTATAAAATAATATTGAGTATTGTATGGATATACAAAAAAATGATAGCGAGGGCTTGCTTAATCCTCAAAAATATGAAAGAATGACTCGAATGGCAATGGTTCAAGAGTTGTCTAAGGCTTTAGATACTAGTTCAATAAGTGATTTGCGTTTACTGGTAGATGAATTAAAGGTGTTGTTTTATAAGAAGATATATGTTGAACGGCAAGCATTACTAAAGCAATATTTAGAGAATGGAGGGGAGCGAGAAAACTTTGTTGCTCCGTTAGATGAGTTGGAAGAGCAATTTAAAAACTTACTTCAACAGTATAGACAAAAGCGAGTTATTTGGAGTGGAGAGCAAGAAAAACTTCAACAAGACAATTTGGCGAAAAAAGAGGCGCTTATTGTCGCATTGGAGTCTTTGCATGAGCGGACAGATGACTTTGTTGCAGTATTTAGAGATTTTAAGCAATTACAAACTGAATGGCGGCTAATTGGGGTAGTGCCACCGGCAAAGCAAAATGAATTGTGGTCAAGATATACATATCAAGTAGAGCGATTTTATGATTTTGTTAAAATTAATAGAGAGTTAAGAGAGATAGATTTCAAGAAAAATCTTGAATTAAAAACAACTCTTTGTGAGAAAGCAGAAGCCCTTTTTGATAATAAAGATGTGATTGTCGCCTTTAAGCAACTGCAAGAATTGCATGAAGAATGGCGGGATATAGGTCCTGTCGCTCCAGAGCACAGAGCATCTATCTGGGAGAGATTTAAATTGTTGACAAAACAGATTTATAAAAGGCATCAAGATTTTTTTACAAAACAAAAAGAAGAGCAACTGCATAATTTAGAACTCAAAAAAAACGTGATTTTGCAGCTTCAAAACTTGGCAGAAACGAAAAGTAAAACACTTGAGGAATGGAAAATTAACAGTGATTTATTTCTTAAATTACAAAAAGAATGGAGTCGTATTGGAAGTGTTCCCCGTAAAGAGGGACGCATACTTTATGGCGATTTCCAAAAAGTGTGCGATTTGTTTTTTGAGATACGGAGAAAATATTTTAAAGAAAGACGGGAGCGAATTGAATTGAGCCTAAAGGAGAAGGTGGCTTTGTGTGAGCAAGCAGAAAGTCTTGCAGAAAGTAGTGACTGGAAGCAAACGACAGATCGCTTAATGCAATTACAACTTGATTGGAAGTCTGTTGGATCAACTTCTTATCGCCACTCAGATGCAATTTGGCTACGTTTTCGCACTGCTTGTAATGTGTTTTTTGACCGAAAGAAAGCACATTTTAGTGCCAAAAATATAGACTTTGAGACAAATTTGAAAGCCAAGCAAATTTTCCTTAAAGAACTAAAAGAGTTTAAGCCTAAAGAGAGCCATAAGGAAAACCTCTTATTATTAAATGCCTTGACAGAGCGTTGGTTGGCTATTGGATTTGTACCTATCCAGTATAAAGAGCGAATTCAAGAGGAATATCATACCACACTCAATGATATTTGCAAACGCTTAAAATTAGAAGAGTCGGAGATACAACAATTGTTCAGATATACTCGTACCCATTCGAAAACCCTTGCAAAAAGGACGGAGTTGTCAGAGCGTACAAATTTGATGCAACAGATAAAAAAAATAGAATCAGATATTTTATTGTGGGAGAATAATTTAGGCTTCTTTGCTCGCTCAAAAAATGCCGATAGAATGATTGCAGATGTGAAATGCAATATTGACAAAGCGCAACAGCAAGTACAACAATTAAAAGCAAAATTGAAATCGTTAGAATTTTAAGATAAAAAGATTAAATGTATTATGGATAAAAACACACTTTTTGGAATACTTTCCATTGGCGCAATCTTATTTGGATTTAGTTACTATAACTCTTTACAAAGTGATAAGTATAGAGCAGAAAAGCACAGACTAGACTCTATTGCGTTGGCGCAAAAAACAAATGCACTTCCTGCAGAGGCTGTTCCTATGGACAATCAGCACTCGAAGTTAGCGGAAAAAGTACTCCCAATTTTGGAACAAGCGATAGTGGGAGAGGAGGATTTCTATACAATTGAAAACAACCTCATTGCCGTAACCTTGAGTAATAAAGCTGGACGTATTTATGCGGTAGAACTCAAGGATTATAAAAATTATAATGGAGATAAATTACTCTTGTTTGATGGAGCAGATAATCAATTTTCGTGTCAATTTTATACCAATGATAGTCGAAACTTTGAAACCTCTCAACTTTATTTTACTCCACAAACTGAGTTAAAGCATCAAGTTTTGAGTGAAAATGACAGCGTATTAACATTTGTAATGCGTCTGCAAGTCGGAGAAACTCAAATAATAGACTATATATACACACTTCGATCGAATTCTTATATGGTTGATTTTTGCATTAAAACCAAAGGTGTCAACAATGTTACTAATGCAGATTTATATTGGTCGCACGATGCATTCCAACAAGAAAAAGCCTTTGATAATGAAAATAACTATAGTACTGTTGCCTATAATTACCCCAATGAGAGCAGTATGGAAGAGTTGAGTATGGGAACGGGAAGCGAGCAAGAATCTATCAAAACTCGAGTGCATTGGATAGCATTTAAACAACAATTTTTTTCGTCCGTACTTATTGCAAAGCGTGATATGCTTAGCGCAGCAGAAATTGGATATTCTACTTACAAATCTAACAATGATAAACATTTGCTAAAACACTATACAGCGACATTAGCATTACCTATAATTCCACAACGTGATATAGATTTGCCATTAGCATTTTACTTTGGTCCAAATCATTATAGTACTCTTAAATCACTTGAAATAAATTTGCACAATCTTGTGCCACTTGGCACTTGGATTATTGGTTGGATTAATCGGTTTTTAGTAATTCCAATTTTTGATTTTTTGGGCAAATATATTAGTAGTTACGGAATTATTATTTTAATACTAACAATTATCATCAAGTTATTGTTGTTTCCACTAACCTTTAAATCCTATTCATCTTCTGCAAAAATGCGCTTACTCAAGCCTGATATTGATAAAATCTCACAGAAATATCCGAAAAAAGAAGATGCCATGAAGAAGCAGCAAGAAACGATGGCATTTTATAAAAAAGCAGGAGTAAGTCCCATGGGAGGCTGTTTGCCAATCTTCATACAACTGCCTATTTTAATTGCAATGTTTCGATTTTTTCCAGCATCCATTGAATTGAGACAACAGTCATTTCTTTGGGCAGACGATCTTTCGGGTTTTGATTCAATTGTAGATCTTCCATTCAATATTCCATTTTATGGAGATCATATAAGTTTATTTACTCTACTTATGGCAGCCGCTCTCTTTATCTCTTCTCGCATGAGTATGGCACAAACTCCAGATACAGGAATGCCTGGCATGAAATTTATGACACTATATATGATGCCAGTAATGATGCTTTTTTGGTTTAATAGTTATGCCGCAGGCTTGAGTTATTATTATTTCTTATCAAATCTTATAACGATTGGTCAAAATTACGTTTCTCGGAGTTTGGTGAGTGATGCAAAATTGCATGAAAAAATGCGTCAAAATAGTAAGAAACCTGTAAAGAAATCTCGATTTCAAACTAAACTAGAAGAAATGGCACGTATGCAGCAACAGCGAAAAAAATAGAGTGTAAAATGCAACGTCGAAAGAAGTCCTTATTTATTTATACAGCATTAACAATATTGTTAGTGCTGTTCTTTATTGCAGACCTTCTAATTGGATCACAAAGTATCTCATTGCAGACTATTTTTAAAATTATTTTTTGTGGAGAAGAAACCCCATATTCTGAAATCATATTATACTATCGCTTGCCTAAGATAATAGCAGCGGTTGTTGTAGGGATGTCCCTATCTATTAGTGGTCTGCAGATGCAGACTGTATTTCGAAATCCCTTAGCAGACCCCTATATTTTGGGAGTAAGTTCAGGAGCAGGACTAGGTGTTGCCTTACTCATAATGGGAAGTGTGTGGTGTGGAAGTTTGAATATGGCATTGGACTTATCGGATGTTAGTTATGCCTTTGCGGCTTGTGTCGGATCGGTTTCCGTAATGATGCTTATGTTATTTATCTCGTTAAGGATACGCAATATTATGGCGATGCTTATTCTAGGGATGATGATAGGCAGCGCAGCAGCAGCGCTTATTACAGTCTTGCAATATTTTAGTCAAGAAACCATGCTCAAGTCTTATATGTTATGGACAATGGGCAACTTAGGAAATCTTACTTTATCTCAACTCTATGTAATGCTAATTGTGTGCATTATTGGCGGGATATTTTCATTGCTTTTCACCAAGATACTCAATGCTTTAATGTTAGGAGAAAGTTATGCCCAAAGTATTGGCTACGGCGCAATTAAATATCGAAGTTTGATTATTCTAAACTCCTCTCTATTAACAGGAACAGTAACCGCTTTTTGTGGACCTATTGGTTTTATTGGCATTGCCGTTCCTCACGTAGCACGGTTGCTAATCTGTGAGGCAGATCATCGTTATTTAATGCCAACGACTATACTACTAGGAGGAGTCCTTATGTTAATATGTGATATGCTATCACAATTACCCTTTCAAAATAGTGTTTTACCTATCAATACAGTCACTGCATTACTTGGAATACCTATAATAATTTTTGTGATTATGCGCAATCAAAAAATAGTGTAGAGCATAATGAAAAAAACGATTATTATAAATGATTTACAGTTGGGCTACTCTCATAAAGGCGTTTATCATAAAATTTTTCCAGAATTTTCGGCCTATGCTCAAGCAGGTGAATTGTTGGCGTTACTTGGACGAAATGGTCAAGGAAAAAGCACCTTATTACGTACAATTGTTGGATTACAGTCCGCGTTAAGTGGAGATGTCTTTTTGCAAAATCAACATATAAAAACCTATAAACTTCGACAACTCTCAACCATGATAAGTTACGTAGCAACGGATGCTTTAGAGGTTGGAAATTTGAAAGTTTTTGACCTTGTCTCATTAGGACGTTATCCCTATACCCCTTGGCTAGGAGGTCTTTCAAAAGAAGATAAACGTATCGTCAAAAATGCACTAGAACTTGTAGGTATGGATAAAGCAACAGATCTTAATGCCAATATGTTAAGTGATGGCGAGTATCAACGCGTTCTAATTGCTCGTGCACTCGCGCAAGATACGCCCATTATTATACTAGATGAACCTACCGCATTTTTAGACTTGCCGAATCGTTATGAGATGATATTGCTGCTCAAAAAACTAGCACAAGAACAAGAAAAAACAATTATCTACTCAACGCACGATTTGAATATTGCACTAAAAGTTGCAGATACTATGTGGCTAATGGCGCAAGGCGTTTTCTTTCAAGGTACACCTCAACACTTAATAGAGAATAATGCGTTTGATAAACTCCTACAAAACACTCGGATTTCTATCAATCACACAACAGGGGATGTAATATTAAATGACCATTAACTACTGATTATAGGCTTAAAAAAATATACACAATGACTTTAGAATTAAGAAAAATATTGGCAACAGCCTTTGGCTTTTTAGGGATTTTGATGTTTTTTTTAACCTTTACCTCCCTCTCCCTGCCCTCAGCAACTATTGCCGCCCTCCCTTTGGATAGTCTTCCACACTTGACGAATGCTATGAGTGAGCATCATCAATTTGCAGAATTTGAAAAAAACATAAACGCTTATCTTGCCAAATGGCATATTCATGGAGCCTCTTTAGCAATTACAAAAAACGGACAATTGATTTATGCTAAAGGATTTGGCTATGCCGATGTGTCGAATAAAACACCCGTTGAACCCTATCATACATTTCGCGTTGCAAGTGTTTCAAAACTCATTACCGCAACGGCTATTATGAAGTTAATCGAGGCTCAACGCTTACAGCTGGACGCACAAGTTTTTGGAAGTGAAGGAATATTAAACGACTCAGTTTTTTTACAAATAAAAGACCCTCGTGCAAAAAACATCACAATCAAACATCTTTTAGAACACTCCGCCGGATGGAATACGCGTTATGGAGACGTTCCATTTATGAATAAATCAATAGCACAGTCTTTAAATATTACGCCACCTCTTTCCGTTGATGATGTCATTCGCTTTACATTGAGCAAAGGAATGCATTTTAATGTAGGCTCCTACAGTTCGTATTGTAACATTGGATACATTGTACTAGGACGCATCATTGAAAAAATTACAAATATGCCCTATGAAGCCTTTGTTCAATCAACAATACTACGTCCAATGGGAATTACGAATACATACATCGGGGAGAGTTATGCACATCAATTTTATGAAACAGAAGTTCGCTATTATGATACTGAAAAAGCAAAATTAGTTCCCGCCTTTGATAACTTCAAGACCATCGTCCCTCGTTGTGATGGAGGTTATAATATGTCCCTGCTCGGTGCCGCAGGTGGTTGGGTGAGTTCCCCCTCCTCCTTGTTGCGCCTTGTCGCCTGCTTAGATAGTGCAAATGCCACTCCCAATATATTGCCAAATAACTTGATAAACACAATGGTGCAACCAGACTCGGGCTTTGACCCATTTGGATGGCGTATGGTTAATAAACATAAATATTTGCGAACTGGGACACTTGCCGGTACTTCTGCCGTAATTGCACACAATATTAATGGACTAACTTGGGCTCTTGTGACTAACACCAGTTCATGGAAAGGAGCCGAATTTTCATTTTATATAGAACGATTTGTTCAAAAACAACTAGCAGAACATTCTCCTCTATGGACTACATTATTGGATCTATATAAAAATCAATCCTATATTGATACGCTCACACACCATTAGCCTTCGCTGTGCGTTTTTTTTGCATCATCTGTATTGTATAGGACTCATTGCATTGAATTTTGCACGACTCGTTGATGAGATTTAATACTCTAGATGCACCTCTTTATATCTGACTAAGCATACTAAACAAGTTTTTCATCACCACATTATCCAAGCAATTTTCTTTTCTGGCGACACTCCACGTTGCTCTTTGTTATATTAAGAACTCTCCATGGGCTTTAGATAATGCCATTTTGCTCTACGAGTAAGATTAAATCAGCACACATTGATTATTAACATCTCTTGTCAGACAAAACAATCGCTCTTAAAACTACCAAAATTCCACATTACGATAAAGTAGATTTAATAGCCATATTCACAAGTAAACACTCATAATGTTGGGATAAAACTCAGTCTCAGACGGATGTTTATTATACCCCTATTTTATTGCACTATCCATCCATAGATCGTGGGTAAGCTTACCCATGATTACCCACATTACTTACTCATAATCGCCCACATTCTCTACCCACGATCACCAGCATTCTCTACCCATAGTTCGTGGAGACATTTACCCATAGATGCAGGATGCACTTACCCCGCCTCTATGGGTAGATTGTTAGTGATTTTGGAACGAAGATTTTTGTTTGTCCTAATCCTTGCCATAATGTATTTTATACTATGCTCATGCACAGTACACCAATAAAAACCTCGCAAAGGCACACGCAGGGATATTTCCTGCACTAGATAATTTCATTTATGCGCACAAATTGAGAAGAGAGGAATTGTGATGCTTGTTCTCAATATGAACTCACCGTCTACTCTCTCCACGAAGTACAACGATTGAGATAGGTCCATAAAAAACATATCTACATCTTTTTATTTTTTCAGAAAATAA
>JBOFDL010000127.1:0-18044 GCA_051646985.1 Bacteroidales bacterium
ATGTACCCGTAGGCTCCAAAGAAGGTTATGACGTAATTAAACTTTCGCACTTTCAAGCCGATAGTTTTGCGGCCATTATTGACCGCTTTTATAATAAAGGCGGCGATGTTATCCATGCGCTAGCCGTAACCACCGCAAAAGGTTTACCAGGTTATGGATTGATATTTAATCTAGAAGGAGCAGGCTTATCCATTACCGAAAAAGACTCAGTAATGATAACGCTAGAGACGAAGTTGCCTGCTATACGTTGCCGTTGGTGTGGAGTAGGGTATTCAGATATTATGATAAACCCCTTAATTGATGTGGATACGCTTTGCCCTTACCCAAAGACGGATAAAGACTTACTTTACTGTAAGAAGCGCAAAGGCGGAGCAAAGAATTGGGAGGGCTACATTCGAGACCCACGCGATTGCCGTATTTACCGCATTGTACACATGCCCTTTAATACGGCTTCCTCTAATCCTAATGAAAAGAACAAATGGTGGTTTGCGCGCAACCTAAACTTTCAAAAGGGATTATACACTACACAAAATTTCCTGCCAGGTGGTGCAGCTTATGTTTCCGGAGGATTGGGAAGCACCTCTAGTCCCGTAGATAATCACCCTAGTCAAGGGACTGCGAGTTCTTCGCTTGACACGACTGACTGGCGAGGTTATGTTTTTTGTCCACAGAATGCAGGGGTGCAAGCGACTGCTACTTCAGAGCAAACCGCAGGCGAGGGTACTGCCACAACGTCAAGAACTCCTTATACGGCTGATGCAGTATCAACTCATCCCGGCGGACCTTGGAATTGTGAAGTATATGGTGCATTGTATTCTCGGCCAACTTATTCAAAGCCTGATGGTAATGGTAAAATGGATGCTTTTGTTACATTAAATGCAACAATTCCTACGAAGACTTTTAGAGGTGTTTGCCCAGTGGGCTGGAGTGTGCCTGGAGACCAACATTGGGGTGTAATGCTTAATGCAGTGGATGGATGTAAAACACCAACAACTGCTAAATCGGGCAATGCTATTGTTGGAGATACTTGTGGAAGTTTTAGAACAGATAATTATAAAACAGCAAGTGTGACCTTGGAGGTGCTCGCCAGAGATTATCGTGCTATTCCACCTTCTGCAAACGCTCTAAATGCAAGTCCGACAGCGTTAAATAATTATGGTAGTTATACTGGTAGTAGTAGCGATCCTCGGTATTTTCTACAACATTTGGGGGAGAGGACAGGTATTCGTTTAAAGGCTACCCCAACCTGCCCTCCAGGCACACAAGGCTGTGATAATTTTGCTAATAATGTGAATACAAACTATGGTATTTATACCAATGGAGTAGCATTAGGGCAGGGAAGTGCTATTCGTACCACTTATACACGTTGGATGTATGCAGAAGCAGACAATTCAGGGAATGACTATTATGGTTTTTCTATATTGCCGGCTGGAGTTAATACTGTTTCAGATGCTGCAAGTGATTCTAATACTGGGAAGCCTGCAGGTCGTAAAGCAATAGGTCGTGGGCAAATGGCTGCATTTGCTACATCTTCAACTTTTCAAAGCACTTATCCAAATAATAAAACACATCCTTATGGTCCTACTCGTATGTTTCATTATGATAGGAGTAATTCCTCCAAATTTTCAGTGGAGAATTCCTATCAAGTACAACAGCCTGTTTCAGTACGTTGCATCAAGTTGTAGTAGGCAAGAGTTATAGTATATAATGTAAGAAGCGCAAGGGAGATTTATAACTCGCTTGCGCTTTTTTATTCTAGGCTTTACTTCCTAAAGTCTAATTTTTCTAAACATTGTAGTAATAGGTACTTTAGGGTGGTTAAGGGCTGGTAAAGTATCATTCGTGCACCGGCAAAACGCATTACAATTTTTATATTTCTGCGCATAATCGGCTCATAGCAGTGTGCTTTGCAATTAGAACAAAAGGTTTTTTTTTGCATAAAAGGGCATATGTCGCTTTTTTTATAGGCATATCTTAATAATTTTCTGCAATTGCTACATAGCCCTTCTTTAGTATGGTGTTTCTGCTTGCAGTATAGTTGTATCATTTGCCTAACAATAAGTTTTTCTTTTTTTCGCTTATCTTCTGGATTCATCTCAAAAAAATGTTTGTATATATTTGTATAGCAAAAGAGACCTCTATGTTTAATTAGGGGTCTCTTTTTTTTGTATTGTCAAAATAACGGGTTATTTATTGCCATATTTTGGGGTTAAGCCCCCATTTGTTTGCACTTTTTACACTGTCTCTGCATAACCAAATGAGCAGAATAATCCACCCTACTATGGGTATAAAACTTATTAAATAGTTCCAACCACTTTTTCCTATATCGTGTAAACGGCGTATAACTACTGCAAAACTCGGAATTAGAATAATTAAACCATATATACAAGAGAACCATCCAATGCCTAAATGTAATGGCTCAAAATTTAGCCCTAATATATTGTCTAATACTTGGGTAATACTACCAAATAGTGCATTAAATAATACGAAAATCCAATATTCTTTTCGTCTGGATCTACCCTTAAAGTCAGCATATTGCGTGATTACTTTTAAATACCATTTCATAATTTGTGATTATTAAATTTGTATTTCTCGCAAGAGAATAAAATAATTAAGGTTCAATTCCTTCATACATAAATCGCTTAATACTTCGTTTCGGAGTTTTTTCAAATTCCTCAGGATATATTTTAATGCGTGCAATTTGGCTATAATTTGGCAATAATATATTTACGTCTTTACGCATTTCCTCCATTGCAATTTCTATGCTTGAGTTGCTTTTATTTAGTTCTTCATAATTGGGATATACTAAGGCAATTAACTTGCCTTCGGTATAAATAACAAGACTTTCGCTAACACAGGGAATGTTATTCAATTTGTCTTCAATTTCTTCGGGGAAGATATTTTGTCCTGATGGTCCAAGAATCATATTCTTGCTCCTTCCACGCAAATATAAATACCCATTCTTGTCCATTACTCCAAGATCCCCAGTACGCATCCATCCATCAGCGGTAAATGCCTCCTCTGAGGCTTGTGGGTTTTTATAGTAACCTAACATTACATTTTTACCTTTCGTTTGTACCTCTCCAGCTATCAATTCTGCATTGCTTGAGGCAATTCGAACCTGCATATTAAGGGCGGCTTTTCCACAAGAATACAGAGGCGTTTTACGCCAATCCTCGTAAGTAATAATAGGTCCACATTCTGTCATGCCGTAGCCTACGGTATAACGAAAGTTCATTTTTTTGAAAAATCGTTCTACTTCTTGATTTAATGCCGCACCTCCAATAATTAATTCAATGAAATTGCCACCAAAAGTTTCACTTAACTTGTCATGAATTTTTTTCATTACACGGCGATCCATTACAGGTAAAGAAAGCATTGCGCGAACAAAGGGCTTTTGCAGCATTGGTCGAAGCCTATTGCGGTAAATTTTTTCAATAATCAGAGGAACTGTGATTATTACGCGAGGTTTGATGCAGGCAAAGGCCTCTAGAATAATTTGAGGCGTTGGTAAACGAGTTAAAAAATGCACATGGCAACCTCGGATAATTTCAAATAAAAATTCAAAAGATAAGCCATACATATGAGCTGTTGGCAGCATTGCTACTACATTATCCCCTTGTTTCAAATTCTTCAATACTTTTGCGCTAAACTCCATATTTGAGTGTAAACTGCGATAAGGAAGCATTACTCCTTTTGAAAAACCTGTGGTTCCAGAGGTATAGTTGATGAGTGCTAAATCATTTGGATTTTCAGTGAAAAAATTAAGACTTTCTGGGCGAAAATGTTTGGGAAATTTTTTTCCAAAAGATTTATTCAAATTTTCTCGTAATGCAATAATTTCGTGTCGTTTGGCAGTAAGTATAGAGAAATCGTTAATAAGTACAATCGCTTCTAAATTAGGCATAGTCGATGCAGTGAGACTTTCCCAAACTATATCCCCAACAAATAATAAGCGAGAATCTGAGTGATTTACAATGTCGTGAATATTATCGGGCTTAAACTCGTGTAGAATAGGAACTGCTACTGCTCCATAGGTAATACTTGCTAAGAAAACCGTAGCCCAAGCGGCACTATTACGTCCACAAATTGAGACTTTATCTCCTTTTTGTAGCCCACATTCCTCAAATATGATATGCAACTTACTTATTCGACGAGCAATATCCTTATAGTGAAAACAAGTGCCTTTATAATCACTTAATGCAGGTAAATCCCAGTGATTTTTTAGTGATGTTTCAATTTCCTTAATAAAACTGCTATTCATTCAATTTTATAAGGTTAAGAGAATATTTTAGATTATCATGGAGGATTGTAGGATGACTCATCTCTAAAGATAATAAATGCAGTGCTAGAATAATCTAAAACTAACGACTACCGTGCCTCGCATATGAAGCATAGAGTAAGCAAGATAGTTTTCGCCTTTTTTAAAAATGTCCTTGACGCCAACAATAATACGACCCGATAAATTAAAGCGTTTTGTTATGCCATATTCATAGCCTAAAATTACACCAGTATCCCATTTTGATAAATTACTGCTAAAATTTTGATTTTGTGGAGCTTCAGGAGATATTACGGCAATGTCATTTGGGTCTTCAGGATTTTCAAGTATGCCTTGTAATGCAGATGCCGTAAAGCGACCATTCACAATGTAAGTACAATAACTTCCAAGAAGCACACGATTGTTTTCTGTAATACTGAATTGAGCATACAGAGGAATTTCAAACATTGTAAATCTCATATCAGTAGATGCTTTGCCTTTGAAAATTGCTTTATTCCCCTCAATGATAAATTGCTGTCCTGTACTAAGGGTAACAATATTTGCCGTTAATGAAACGGTTTTGTAAGTTCCCTCAAGCGTAAGTGACCAACGATCTGTTATTCTATATCGTCCTGAAAGACCAACAGAAGGTGTTAGTCCTGGTATAGCATCCATTTTATCATCTCCTCCTATTGCTGTAGATAATGGAAATGGAACTGCACCTCCAATATCTAACCCTGTATGGACTCCAATATCAAATTTCTTATGTTGCTCTAAAGATGTACTCTCAAGGGCATAAGTATCTATTGCAATTATAGATAAAAGGACATAAAACAGAGACAAAAATCTATTCATATACAAGTCGAACGTTATCAATTTTTAACGTGCTTCCCTGTTCTCCTACAAAAGAGTCGCCAAAGGCTGAAGATGAGAAAATAACACTAAGATGAGTAAATTTCACATTTCCATCTATGGGAAGAAAAATATCTTTTTTCCACTCTCCATTGCCTATATTAAGTGTTGGCTTTCCATTTGGAGCGGGGGTTTCATTTGCACTTATCATTAGTGATGATTGTGCTGCTGCAACAGCAGTATTATTAGGATGTGGAGTCATTGGGCTACTTATAGTTGTGCCAGGTCTATTCCCATGATAAACATAAGCTCCATTTCCTCGCCAGTTTATAAGAGTGAAAATGGCAGACCCCCAATCATTATCAGGTTTTCCAGGCTTATACCAAGCATCAAAACTTAATCCTTTGATTTTTGCAGTCGCGTTGAATGGAATCCCTTGAAAGGTTAATCTTACGGGGTCTGATGTCCCAAAAGATGCTGCATTTGCACCGTCATACCATCCTGTGAACAGTGAGCCTGCTGCTAGACCTACCAAAGCGGCTGATTGCGTTTCTAAGTGTACGGCGAGATCATCGGCATTTCCAGATACGCCTTGAGTATTTTTGCAGCCAACAATTTTAATTCCAATTACGTTGGTATTAGCATTTGCCCAGTATTTATCAGGGCTAGGACAGTGATTATCTGCCCAATTAAGATTATAGTTCCATGTGTTTAGAGAAGCATTTTTAAATTGGGGTGCATAGAGCAGTTTTAGTATCCAAAATTTTGAAGCCCCTGCTTCAGAACTTACCATAATAGGACGATCGTCTGTGGAATTTTGAAAAGTAAAGGTTCCACGAGATGGAAGATTTGCGCTTGCCCCTTCGCTTAATGTAATGCTATTGTAGTTAATGGATAATGGAAATGCAGCATCATTACTCGTAATAGGAAGAAGAATAATAGCATTCGCAGTGTCGTAGATAACAGATTTGTAAAAAGAAAATTCAGTGCTCATTGTTCCCCAAACTATATCTTTAATATCAGCACCTTCTGCTTTAATGGGAGTGATAAGTGATATTGTATACTCTTTGGTTGTGCCATCTTCGGCAGTAATCAAAAGAGTTTGTAGCGTATTGGCATCGTTAAATATTAATGGAGCACCTTCTTTATTGCTAATTGTACTATGTGCTGAAATTTCATAGTTAGCATATACGCTCAAGGGATAAGCTCCACGATCATCCGACAATTTTATATTGATATGCAGATTATCTTGATCAATAACTGTAGGAGTTTCGGCGTCAACAGATGCAAAGTGGGGTACAAGGCTTTTTATGTGTACACGGTCAATATTGCAAGCAGAATTTAATGTTGAACTAGGAACTTTAATCGATAAACGCCATTGTTCAATTTTGCCATTTTCCGCTATTACTTCAAATGAATGAATCTGATTGACCCCTGTGTCAGGAACCGATTGAACCAGTACAGTCCCAAACACTTTCAAGCCTTTTACATATGTAGATTTCCACTCAAAGGCACTTGGTAATTCACAGTGGGCTCCATCACTTAGGACTACACTAAGATTATTCAAGTTTAACCTCCAATTTTTATTGTTGGTTGAATATGGAGTATTAAACTCTTTTCCGACTTCTGTTGCAACTAATTGAATTAATTTTTGCTCAGGATATATTTTTGTTTGCAATGAATCTAAACTAATAGAGGGCGTAGTTTCACTGCCATTTGAGGTTGATTTTATCATAGCCGCAGTATAGTCAAAGTGGAATGCGAGTACATTTGCTAAGTCATATTTAACCTCTTCAAGGACTACAGTCCATTTTCTAGTAACGCGATTGTTTTTATCTAACAAGTAAAATTCATTTGAGTCCTCCCAAGAGGTAAATGAAATAGTGGAGATCTGCTGTGTGTTGATTATATCAACATAGTCAGATAAACCTAAACTTAGTTCGACCTCCAAAAGAGAGGGTAGTTCTACTCCACGAGTTAACGTGCGATTTTTAGATGCGAGTTTTAATCTTTTTGCAGTAACTTTATCTAGTTGTAGCGTAATAGTATCCGTTATATTATTCGCTCTTGTATCGTATATTCTTACCCCTTGAGTTTTGCTAATAGATGACGTGCTGCGTATGTTCAGTGCAGTATTTTCAAGCATATAATGATCTAAAGGGTCACGACCTTTTATCATGCGGGTATTTACAAGTTGTAGATGCCAATCTCGAACAGCTCCATTATTCGCAATTACTTTTAATTTAATTGTTTTGTTATTTTCAAATATAAGTTCTGTTTCTCCATTTTTGTATAAACTTGTATCCCCATTTTCTGTCCAATAGGAGCCAAATGAAGCATCGCTAGCAATTTTTAAATTCAACTTTAGTTTTACAGGATATTCCAATAAAGCGCCATATATTTTGAAGGTGTCATTTAGAGAGGCTTCGCCTATAGAGGAAATTATGGACTGAGGGGATGATGATATAACCTCGACATTTTTGTATAAATAATTATTCCCTTCAATTCGTTTGGGGCAGATGTAGTATGTGCGAGTTACCCCATTTTCTGCCATTACAAAGAATTTGAGCATACTATTTGCAGATCTTAATTCTTGCTCTTGATTAAAGTCAATTCCAAAAATCTTTTCAGTTCCACTTGACAATAATACTTTTGCCCTAAATTTCAACGGGAAATTATCTTCTCCGTCAAGAATTGGAATATGAACGGTGTCATTTGCAATGACAGGAGTAGAAATCGTAATAATAGGAGTGTGCTCTGCAATGATAAAAGCATCAATAGATGCACTTCCACTCAAGGTGTCCAATTTTTGGCATGACATAAATAAAGAAAATGCCAAAATGAGAGAGGTAAATCTTTGTGTCATTATATGAATTACTTAGTTATTCTTAAAAAAGAAACCGTACATCTAATTTAATTAGCCGATCCTAATCGGATGCAAAGGTAAGAGTTTTAATGCAAAAATTAGGAAAAAAAGGTTTTTTTGTGGGTTTATTCAAAGAAGTTTTTGTTGAAATTTACTAAATAAACTTGTTCAGATGCTCTGGTTATCGCAGTATATAACCAACGTAAAAAGTCAATGTCAACGCTTTCATCTGGCAAATATCCATGATCAATAAATACGGACTTCCATTGTCCTCCCTGCGCTTTGTGGCAGGTAATGGCATAGGCGTGTTTTATTTGTAGTGCACTAAAAAAAGCATCAGAGCGAATTGTTGCATAGCGTTTTTTTGCAGGCGTTATATGTGTATAGTCAGCACTTACTTTTTCAAAAAAATCCTTGCTTTGCGTTGCATTTAACGATGATGCTTCAGTCGTTAAAGTGTCGAGAAGTAATCGACAATCTAATTCTGCGTTATTATAGTCAGGTAAAGAAATCGTTGCATCTGCAAAGTGTAATCCATACATCTCATGATGCTTGCGAATACGTTGGAGTACTACAATATCGCCATTGGCAATAAACGGGATCTCTTTTCTCAATCCCTCGTTTTGCTCAATCCAAGTGTAGTTGTTTTTGACAACCATTAGTCGGTCATTGCGAATGATACTCTCTTCTTTTCCAAAGATATTGCCTCTAATTCCAGCGTTGTAGCGATTTGCTTGTTTATTTGAGCGCGTGATAACCATTACATTCTCCTCTCCAAATTTAGCATAAGCCTCGCTTAACGTGTCAATCAAATCAGTTCCCGATATTTGTAAAATATCCTTGTGTCCTTTAATTTTTAGACTAGGAAATCCTTGCAGTTCACGTTCTAAATGTTGTCGAATAAATGTAGCATTACTCAAAATGCCAGAATTTTGCGTTTGTCGAACAACCTCATGCAACTGCATTATTGAGGTTTCTCCATAGAAACCAAGATGATTCTCGTCTAAAGCTGGACTTTTGCTTAATCCTACGGGAGGTAACTGTGCGCTATCTCCGATTAATATTAACTTGCAATTTTTGCCTGCTCGAACAAACTTCACTAAGTCATCTAATAAGCGACCCGATCCAAACATAGATGTGTCGCTACTACTATTGGATATCATAGATGCCTCATCGACAATAAAAATAGTGTTGTTATGAGTGTTTAGATTGAGCGAAAAGGCTCCTATGCCATCACGAAGATGCGCTTGACGATAAATTTTTTTGTGAATGGTAAAGGCAGGGATGTTTGAGTAGATTGACATTACTTTTGCCGCACGCCCTGTTGGCGCCAACAGTATTACGGACTGTTTTAGCGATGATAAACTGCGCACTAATGCTCCAATTATTGTGGTTTTTCCTGTTCCAGCATAGCCATTTATGACAAATATTTCTTTACTGTCAGGAGTGGTTATAAACTCACTTAGGGCATACAGGAGTTCTTGCTGCCCTTTTGTGGGGTTGAATCCGATATTAGCCTCTAATAAGTGCCGAAAATAATCCTTGAGCATTTGTCAAATAAAAAAGTGCTAAAAAAACTTAGGAGCAAAGGTAGTGAATTAAAAAAAATAACTAAATTTGTTGACTGTATTTATCTCTATATTTATAAAGCCTAGAATTATGAATAAAAACCTTAGTGTTGGATTGCGAATTGCGCTTGTATTGCTTATCGCAGTTTTGTCTTATGCTCTTGTTCAGAGTATTCTATCCCCCATTCGATTCCAAAAAGAAAAGGAGGGGCGTTACGCAAAAGTGATTGAACGCTTGAAAGATATACGCACATTGCAAAGGGTTTACAAGTCAGAATTTGGCAGATATACAAATGGGTTTGATACATTAATGAATTTTTATAAGAATGGACAGATTACGGTAGAATTGCAAATTGGCTCACTTGATGACTCTGTTGCTGTTGCTAGAAAGCAAGTTGTGCGGAAGCGTGAAAAGGTAAACGTGCGTGATAATATTTTACCTAATCTAATTGTAGATTCTTTGCCATTTATTCCTTTTAGTGGAGGAAAAAAATTTCAAATGGCCGCCGGGACTCTGTTGACTTCTTCAAAAGTGAATGTTGCTGTTTTTGAGTTATTGGCACATAATGATTTGGTACTAAAAGGTATGGATAGACAACAAGTAATCAATTTGAATGATGAACGTAAAAAATTAGAAAAATATCCAGGACTTAAAGTTGGCTCGCTTACCGAAGCAACTAACGATGCTGGTAATTGGGAGTAAATTATTTTATGCAAGACTGTGTTTCGTACGTTGATAAAGTTGCGCTTCGTAATGCAGAGCGAATACATCTGTCCATTCAAAGTAATTTGAATGGACTTTGTTTTTGCTTGCTTAACCCTGAAACAAAAGAATACTTTGCATTTCAGAAAACTTTATATCAGCCTGTTGTCGTTGATTATAATGATTTACAAATAGCAATAGATGCCTTATTGCAAAAAGACACCTTGCTTAATTTGCAATTTGAAAGTGTCTCTTGCCTTTTTATTTCCCGACATTCAGTTTTAATCCCAACAGGATTTTCAGAGCCAATCCAATTTAAATTTTTTTTAGAGCAGAATACTCTTATTCATGAATTAGATGAGATACACTACTCCTCTCTTTCATCGCATGGGATTGATACAGTATTTGCAATTCCAAATCCTCTCGCAGCCAAGTTAATTGGGAAATATAATAAAGTGAGATTTTATCATCAAATAGTCCCTCTTCTAGATATATCATACCGATATCTAGAAGAAGGGCATAAAACAGTATTAACAGTTAATATTCATCAGGAGTTTGCAGACATCATTCTTATACAAAATGGAAAATTAATGATTTATAATACGTTTGAAATAAATTCATCAAATGATTTATTATACTTTTTGCTCGCTATCAGTAAAAAATATGATCTTAATAAAATGCTGCTTAAATTATTGATTTTTAATGACACTAAAGTAGATTTAGGAAATATACCTTTTCTTTTTCCAAGTTTGCAAATTATTCAATCTACATCCTTCGATTATTATGATTTTTCGCCTAATCTTCACAAGCATCTTACTAGTGAATTTTCATTACTTTTTTCACTTTATCAATGCGAATTATAAGTGGAGTACATAAAGGTCGAATAATTTGTCCACCCAAAAAATTTAATGCTCGTCCTACTACTGATTTTGCAAAAGAGGCTTTATTCAATATTATTGCAGTTAACTTCGATATTGAAACGCTTTCTGTGCTAGATTTATTCTCAGGCACAGGAGCAATTAGTTATGAATTTGCATCACGTGGATGTAATGATGTCGATTGTGTAGAAAACAATCTAGTGCATTATATGTTTATCAAGCAAGTATTAAAGAAATTTAGTCTCTTGCAAATTCGACCAATGCAAGTTGACGTATTTTCTTTTTTGTCGACTTGCTCGAAGAAATATGACATTATTTTTGCAGATCCTCCTTACGATATGGAATACATAGAAAAAATACAAGAACTCTCATTCTCTTTAGAATTACTTAATATTGGAGGATGGCTTATTATTGAACACTCTCGCCGTCTTAGTTTTTCAACACTACCTTATTTTAAGGAGCAACGCAAGTATGGCAATGTGAATTTTAGTTTTTTCGAAAAAATATAAGGAAGAATATTTGGTTGTTTGAGGACAAATACTTATCTTTGTTAGAATTGATTTGGTGCGGTAGTTCAGTTTGGTTAGAATACTTGCCTGTCACGCAAGGGGTCGCGAGTTCGAGTCTCGTCCGCACCGCAAATGCTTTAGGTATCATTACTTAAAGCATTTTTCTTGAAAAGAATGTATAATGCTTTGCAAAAAAAGAATTTAAAAAAGTGTTTATACTTGATAAATGAGGACGCTTGCATAAGCGGCAACTCCCTCTTCTCTCCCTAAGAATCCTAATTTTTCTGAAGTCGTAGCTTTAATGCTTATTTGGTCTATGTCTACAGAAAGAGTTAGAGATAGTTGCTTTTGCATACTGGGAATTAAATTTTGGAGTTTAGGTTTTTCTAAAACTAATGAACTATCAATATTTCCTAATTCATAACCTTTTTTACGAAGGAGAGATATTATTTTTTCTAAAAAAAAAACACTATTTACTCCTTTATATTTTGGGTCAGTATCAGGAAAATGATGTCCAATATCTCCTAAATTTGCAGCTCCTAATAATGCATCGCAGATCGCGTGGATAAGGACATCTCCATCAGAGTGCGCTATAATACCTTTTGAGTGCTGTAATTGGATGCCTCCTAAATGTAATGGAAACCCATCAGCAAGGGCGTGTACATCATACCCAAAACCTGTCCGAAACTTAATCATCTATCTTTCTACGCGCTTATTTAGATTTACAGATAAAGTAATCCGTATTGTATTGGCGAGAGGATCTTGCTTTGTGAAGGGAAAAATATATGAAAGATCTAGACCTAAAAAACTATATTTTACACCGGCTCCAAATGTCAAATAACTTCGATTTCCTTTTGTGTCAGAGTCATGAAAATATCCAGAGCGGATAGCAAATAGATTATGATAATCATACTCTACGCCAAATCCCATCATTATTTCACTCATTTCTTCTTTAAAGCCTCCTGGAGCATCATAAAATGATTGAAATATACCCTCTACCGCTCCGACATTTGGGTTTCGGCCTTTGATGATATTTCCATCGCTATCAATCTCAGGAGGAGTAGGAACGAGCAGTTTGCTAAATTCTGCACCAAAACTAAGATTGTTATGAGTGTTAAAGTTAAACGTATAGCGACCTCCAAGATGTAGGGTGGTAGGCATAAAATATTTTTCGGAGTTTTCTGTATATGAAATTTTAGATCCCATATTACGAATGGCTGCTCCAAAGGCATATTGATTTGTACTGTATTGTGGCTCTCGTTGATAATAAGCGGCAATGTCTGCACCAACAGCATTTGCTGGCAATAGCCCACTTGTAGAACTATTATTCGCATAACCTCCCGTTAAGTCAGAGCGAATATATTTTATAGTTAATGCTCCAGAAATATATCTCCCGAAAATTCTAGAATATGCTGCTTCAATCGAGAATTCCATTGGTGTAACATTGCTGTAAACATAGCCCATATCATCTGCTAGAGCCATCTCTCCAAGAGAGAAATAACGAATTGCACCACTAATACTTTGTGTGTTGTCAAATTTGTAATAGAGCGACATATAGGCAATATTTACATCGCTTACTAGGCCTTGTAGCCAAGGGACGTAAGATAATGAAACGCCCATGTCATTATCTATAAATGGAGTTTTGGCAGCATTTCCATTATGTGAATTTCCATCAGGCTTTGTGGCTACACTCATGTCTCCCATCCCAGATGAACGAGCGTCAGGGGTAACCATCATGATAGGAATTGCTGTGTGTATTGGATTTCCCTTTTGTGCCCAAAGACTTCCTTGCACTCCTACACCTACTGTTGCCAGTAGGATACACATGATTTTACAAATATAGATTCTCCTCATTTACCAAAAATAGGACTTTAATTTGACAAAATTACATTAAAATTACAAGTTTCTCAAGTTTTTCAGTGGCTTCTCCATTGCTGCAACGTAGTTTAGCTTTGTATAGGTATGTTCCTCGACCTAATTTTACTCCATAATCATCGCGACCGTCCCACTCTATGGGAGGACTTCGTAACTCAGCAGAAGTATTAATTTGATAACGAATGCTACGAACTAATTTACCTGATACTGTGAATATTTGAATGAGGGTTTCAATATTTGTGTATGGACGATTATGCTCAAAAAAAAATGCTGTTTTTTGAGTAAATGGGTTAGGGTAATTTAATAATTTATTTATTGTAAAGCGATTTTCATCTGCTACTATAAAATTGATTGCGTGTTCTCCACTATTGTTGATTATATCCCAAACTTTTAGCGTTGCAGAATAATTTCCTTTTTCTAATGGCGGAAGTGGAAATTCAATACGTCCAGACGTGTGATCATTTATATTTGCAGTGTAGTAATGGTTAAGCGTATAACTTTTATTATTCGGCTGTAAATTAAGCATAATGTCCCGACCAATACCTACTCCACTAATATTAATGCCACTACTGTCATTAAGCGTAGCGATGAGGGTTGGCGATTCATCTGTAATGCCTCCATTTACCCATTGCTCACTATTCATATACATTCGTGCTTGTGGAGGTATTGTGTCGACTACTGGATTATTTGATGCTCCACCTATTACTATTTTGGTGCTACTTGCTAATACCGCATTCTGACTTTTTCCAGTCACATTAATTTTCCCCCAACCATAATGTGGTTGAATATCTTTAGGCACGATAAAACTTGCTGAAAAAATGCCATTTTGAGTGCTAATTTTTCCTCTGTACAAAAGATTAGTTTGATCTCTATATGTAAAAGGTATTTGCCCTCCATTCCCTAGAGTTTTCTTTTGAGACTCTTTGTCATAAACACTTAAGATAAGCGTGTCTTTCGAATCGCTAGTTGTACGCCCTGTGAGGGTTATTTTGGCTAGGGACTTTAATGTGTCTCCTTGAGGCATTGGGTGTCCATTTATACTTGATAAAGATGCCCCTTTTGAGGGGAGATGTAGTCGTAATGCTGGATCGCCAAGCAATGAAAAATTAAGTTGATTGACTCCTGTAAGAGTGTTGTTTTTAGTCAAACGCACCGCATCGCCTAATCGCAAAGGAAATTCTCGTTTAGAGGGACTAAAGAGCGTTTCGATAAATTTTTGATTGAGCATTGCATTCCCATTTGAATATACAAGTCGAGTAGTGGAAAGCATTGCAATTGCACCGCCTTTTGGCGAAAATAACACTTGCTCTCCAGCCGAAAGGCGAGCAGGGTCGTCAAAACGACTAAACTCGCAAGTTGCAGTAACAAATAATGGTAGTTTATTGCGGTTATTCCATCGTTGAATGTCAGAGATTGTTACTACTTGTTCATGACTAAGCCATTGGTCATTTGCATGACCTACATAGTTGACTAAAAATGCTCCTGCTCCGATTGAAGATGAAATGTCTTCTGTGGCATCAGGATATCTTTTTCCCATTGTTGTGGCTACTTGTTGATAGGCGTCTAGATATATTTTTTTTACGAAAAATGAAGGGCTAGAGTCTAATAAATAATTTCCGAATGTCTCGCTTTGTGATAGGTGTATGTTTGCATCCTCATCATCGGCAATGAAAATACAGCGATTTATCCAATCGTCATTTATATTGGAGTGATATTGCTTTATTTTATTTGCTAATGTATTTGCGTGTGAACTATTGTAAGCCGGGAGTCGTCCAACAGCAACATCAATTTTTCCTATCATTCCATAATCTCCTAAATATGCACTGTCATTAAGCACTCCAAAGTAGTCGTCACTTGTATAAGAATAATCTGAGGATAAAGATAGGCTTGATTGAAATGTGGGAATATGTCCCGTACCTCTTTTTGCATTAAAATTGACATAAGAGCCGCTTCCAAATAAAAGCAAATATTTGGGAGTTGTAGAAGGGTCTCGTCGATAGAACATCCGTATAAAGTTGCGAATTGCACTTACATCGGCAATGCCTCCTGAAAATTCATTGTAAACTTGCTCTGTTGTTGCAATTAGTACGCTCATTTTGTCATGTTTTCGATGAAAATCTGCAATCTGCTCTGCTTGTACTAAAAAACTGGGATGACAGACAATGACGAGTTCACTTGCTGCAAGCCCGTGTAGGTTTTGATTCGTAACTTGACTAACAAACTCAGGCATCATTGCCATATTTTCAGTAAAAGCAACAAATTCTTGTAGAGAGTGTGTGGCTGCCGAAAAACTTAAATTTCCACTTAATGCAATTCCAGTAATCTCTTGTGGATTATGTAATTGAGTGATATTCCATATACGTACATTTTGCTGAGTATTGGTTATTTGAAATGTTGTTACTTTATTTTCGCCGGTTGATTGTATGTCTCGGAATAGCAATTGATCTTTATCAAGACGTAACTCTGCTCTTGCATTAATTGTGATGAAGTCAAGCACTGCCCACGCTGATGGAGTAGGGCGATTATATCTCATTTGAAGGGTTAAATTATCGGAAGAGAAAGGAATATTGTCTGCAAAAAGAGTGTCTGCATACATATAATGTCCTGAAGGCATCCCTCTGATTGACAATGATAAGGGAATTGCATTATTGATTATAATATCAAAATTACTCCTTGTTTGACTTTGAGCCGCCGCACATACTTGGAGTTTTAGTGTTCCTGCTCGTTTATCAACGAATGGGATCCTAAACGAGTATTTGCGCTCTCGTACTGCATCAAAGACATCGTCAAAAAAACGTTTCCCCGATCGAAGCAAACAGGTATCTATTCGTTCTCGATAATCTCGATAATCGTATGTATTACTAAATTGTGTTGCATTAGTTGCTTGCTTTATTTTTTCTATATTTTTTGGAGGCAGATAATTTGTTATGTATATATATGATACATCAGAGTACTCATTTTGAACATGAAAAAAAAATTTTTTCTGTGTGTCATAACTCCATGTGTTTTTTGCTTCTGCATAAAATAAGATGGCATCT
Source organism: Bacteroidales bacterium (assembly GCA_051646985.1). Classification (GTDB taxonomy): domain Bacteria; phylum Bacteroidota; class Bacteroidia; order Bacteroidales; family UBA932; genus JAITMY01. The sequence goes on from JBOFDL010000127.1 coordinate 16,548, forward strand.
TTTATTGATAATGTAGGGATTTGTTGTAAATCCTCAAAATTGGCAATGCTATTTAACCTAGGCAATTCTGTACATCTATTTCCCCAAACGCTTATTTTTCCTGAATTGTCAAACCCCCATTGACGGAGTTGTTGTGATGAAAGTTTGTGAATGCCAGTTTTTTTTATTTTCAATTTCACCCACTTTCCGGAACTTAATACAGAACTATTGGGACTATTATAAAGAGATGGCGCCTGCGCAAAAGAAAAAAAAGGTGTTATCTCCAACACAATGTACAATGGGAGGAGGATGCATTTTTTCATTTTTTTAAGAAAAAAGAATAGACTGCAAAGTAAGCATTTTTTATACCTTTGCACAATATGAGGTGCTCTTTTTTTTGTATTTTTTTGGCAATAATATTAGTTGCACTATTAAAAATAACTTCTTTGCAAGCGCAAGATGTCAACTTTAATATGCCTTATCATTCTCCACTGGTTATGAACCCTGCCTATTCAGGGAGTGAAAATCATGGGCGAATTGGGGTAAATTATCGTAATAGTTGGGCTGCATTTGGGAGTCCTTATGAAACATACGCAGTTTTTGCAGATTACTACTTTCCTAAATTTAAAAGTGGATTAGGAATTTATATTTTAAATGACAAGAAAATGGACGGAGCTCTAAATCAGACATCCTTTGCCTTTTCGTATTCCTACAATTTACGCATTGCAGAGAATAGTTCATTTCGTTTTGGGATTCAAGCAACGTTAAATCTTAATGCCATAGTTGGCAATCTTCTTATATTTCCGGATATGATTGACCCAACTCTTGGAATTGTTGCAGGATCTTCTACTTATCCTAATAATAAAAAATTGAACTTTGACCTTCCTATTGGCTGTGTTTTTTCGCACCGTAATTTTTATTTAGGAATTGCTGCTCGAAGGTTGATGCAGAATTCTAGTAATCAAGATTTTGAAGGCATTCCATATTCGATCTCTCCGAGAGTTACATTTCATGGAGGCTATAATATTATTTTGCGTACCTCCAGTACTCAAGGCTTATATGGAATTGCTTCAAATAATAGTGTTATGAGTCTTTCTCCATGTTTTTATTATTCTTGGGAGGGTTTGGCGCAAGTTTTTTCAGCAGGTACATATTGGCAAGCTTCGCAAGTTATGTTAGGGATATTTTATCGGACAGTTCCTCGCTTTTCGGCGCAATTTTTTTCAGCAATGATTGGTTATGCATTTAAAACATTAACTATTAGTTATGCTTTTGATGTAGGGCTATTTACTCAAGCAATCCGCACTTCTCCTCCTTTAACCCACGAATTTGCGTTAATATTTAAATTAAAATATAAAAGTCAATTGATTTATAATGTTAGAACATTATCACCCAATATGCCAAATGCGCCGCTAGTTAACTTTTTATAACTTAATCAATGGATTTAGATACAGTGAAAATTAAAAAGAATTTGCACCTTTGCGCTTCGGAGTGGAGTCTTTTCTGCTTTGTGTTACG
>JBOFDL010000128.1:0-17906 GCA_051646985.1 Bacteroidales bacterium
GTGCAAAAGCATTGGTTAACATTAATGTTAGAGCAAAAACAAATAGTTGTGGAGTCAGGAGAAATTTCTGGTGCATTTTGGTTTGGGGGTTAAGTGTTTTAGTTTGTTAGGCTTGTTGCTAACGGATTTATACCTTTGCCTCAAAGGTATATATAATTAAATCATGGAAATAGAGAGTGGGGGTTTTCTTCTTAGTTTTATTATTGGGAAATTATATACAAAAAAGGATTCAGGGAGCTTCCCCAAGGGTTAAGGGAACTTCCCCAAGAGTTCAGGAAGCTTCCCCAAGAGTTCGGGAAGCTTCCCCAAGGGCTGGGGGAGATAAAAGTTCGTGATTTTGGTAAGCGGAAAATTATTTATGCCAATGTAGTTTTTCGTTTTGTTTTATTAATTTTTGGTTGTCTAGTAGCCAGCGTACAACTTCCATCAATGGGATTGTTTCTGCGGGGAGTGATTCTATGAGTTGGTCGAGTGTACAGGGTGATTGTTGGACTTTGTTTTTAATCAAAGCGAGGTATTTGTCAAATTCGAGTTTGCTCATTTCGAGTTTGTTGCGTTTTAGGCATACGTCGCATTGTCCGCATCGATAGCTGTTGAGTTCTCCAAAGTAGGATAGGAGTTGTTGACTTCTGCATTTTGTTTGCGTGAGTACGTAGTTGAGCATTTGTTGGCATCGTTGTGTGTATCGTTCTTTTCGGTCAATGTAGTTTTCTTTTGTGATGCGTAGGTTTTTGTTGTCGAGTCGATTGTCTGTGTAGATAATAAGTGGATTTTTTTTTCGGGGTATGTAGGCAACTGCTTTTTTTTTTCGGAGCTGATTGAGGGCTTCGTATATATGGGCTGGTGTGAGTTTTAGGGCGCGAGCAATGTAGTTTTCGTCGATGTCAACGTATTGTGTAAATAGTCCTATGTAGGCGCGTTGAAAGGCTTTGATGATGAGGTCTAGTTCGGGGTTGAAGACTTGAATTTTGTATAAGTCTTCTTTGCTGGCAAGGAACATGAGTTTTGCGGCGTTGTCTGCTTCGGGTATAAATTCTAGGTATCCGTCTCGTTGTAGGATTTGGAGTGCGCTGTAAACTTGTACGGGGTGTATTTTATAGTGTTCGCAGAATTTTTCGATGTTAAAGTCGTGTGTGGTGTTGATGCCTGTGTCGATGGGGATTTGTAGGTGCGACCCTAGTGCTTGATAAATGTGTTTTATGTCTTCTATGGGTGGAAAGCTGGCTTTTATTCGCATTTCCATTTTTTTTTCGGTGCGTGTATTGTAGAGTAGTATGGCGTATGCTTTTTTTTCGTCTCTTCCTCCTCTTCCTGCTTCTTGGTAGTAGGCTTCAAGGGAGTCCGGGAGTTCCATGTGTAGTACCCATCGTACGTCGGGTTTGTCGATGCCCATTCCAAAGGCGTTTGTGGCAACGATAATTCGGATTTTTCCGTTCTTCCATGCGTCTTGTTTGTTGCTTCGTTCTTCGTTGCTCATGCCTCCGTGATAGGCTTCTGCGGAGATGCCTTCTTGGCGTAAGAGGGTGGCGGTTTCAATGGTTTGTCCTCGATTGCGTACATAGACAACGGCGGTGCCTTGGAGGGCTTTTGCGATTTTGAGGAGTTCTTTTTCTTTTGAGATGGTTTCTCGTACAATGTAGGCGAGGTTTTTTCGTTCAAAGCTTTTTTGAAGGAGGTTTTTTTTTCGGAATTTTAGGCGTTCCATAATGTCTTGTGCTACTTCTGGGGTGGCGGTGGCGGTGAGTGCGAGAATGGGGGTGTTTGGGAGTAGGTCTCGGAGCTCTGCGATTCTTAGGTAAGAGGGTCGAAAGTCGTATCCCCATTGTGAGATGCAGTGTGCTTCGTCAATGGCGATGAGGTTTATGTGTAGGTTTTGGAGTTGGGCTTTAAATGTTTCGGAGGTGATGCGTTCGGGGGATAGGTAAAGGAATTTGTAGTCTCCGTATTTGCAGTTATTGATTGCGATTTCTATTTGGTGTTTTGTCATCCCAGAGTAGATGGCGGTTGCTTTGATGTTTTTTTTTCGGAGGTTTTCTACTTGGTCTTTCATCAGTGCGATGAGTGGGGTGATGACCAGACAGAGTCCGTCTTTTGCAAGTGCTGGGACTTGAAAGCAAATGGATTTTCCTCCGCCTGTGGGCATAAGTGCAAGGGTGTCTTGTCCTTGATAGGCGAGTTGTATGATGTCTTCTTGTAGCGTTCGGAATGCGCTGTGTCCCCAATAGCGAAAGAGTATTTCGGAGAAATTAGGGTGTTCCATGTTTTTCTTAGGGTTTTATTTCTGAGGATACGTTTTTTGCGGTTTGTTTGTCTTTTTTGGCTTCTGCTTTTTTCCCGGTCTTCTCGTAGGCTTCGCTTCTGCTTAGGTAGTAGTCGGCTACTTGTGCGTCAATTTGTATGGCTTGTGTTAGGTCTTCGATGGCGGCGGGGTAGTTCTTTTTGGCAATGTGTGCAAGTGCGCGTTGATAGTAATAGAGGTCTTTGTTGATGGGGTCTTCGTCTTCGCCTTTGGCTTGGGGGGTGTTTATGGCTTGGGTAAAGTCGTCAATGGCTTGGTCGTATTTTTTGGCTTTTAGGTATATTTCTCCTCGTTCTCCGTAGTAGGTTGATTTGCTTTCGTTGTCAATGAGTGTCCACAGGGTTTTATAGTCTTCTAAGGCTTCGTCATAGTGTTTTAGGTTGGCGGCACACCAGGCTTTGGCTTTTAGGTAGTCGGGGGTATTGGGTTTTAGGCTCAGGGCGGTTATGTAGTCTTGGCGTGCGGGATTGTAGTTTTCTAGGGCGACTTCTATGTCGGCGCGTGAGGCGTAAAGTTCGGGGGCTTTGGGGAGGTTTTTTATGCCTAATGAGATGGTTAAGCGTGCCATATCGTAGTCTTCTCCTTCGAGCATTGCGTCGCTACATTTGAGGTAGGCTTCAAGGTGCGTGGGTTGTAGGTTTATGACTTGGTTGTAGTCGGAGATGGCTTTTTCGTAGAGGTCCATATCTGCATATTCTTCGGCTCGTTGAAAGTAAAGAGCTGCGTTTTTTGGGTTCTTCTCGATTTGTTTGCTGAGTTCTTCAATTTCTTTGGATTCACTTTGTGCGTGTGAGATTGCCGAAAGGTAGCCAATGGCGAGTAGTAGTAGGGTGAGTTTTTTCATTTCCAGTAACGATAAAAAATTAACATAATAAAACCATATATCTCAAGTCTTCCAATCATCATTGTGAGCGTGCAAATAAATTTTGCAAGTCCAGAAAAATTATCATAGTTTCCTAGTGAATAGACGTCCCCAAATCCGGGTCCTACATTGCTTAAGCATCCTAGCGAGGCGGAAAATGCAGTGAGTAGGTCTTGTCCTGTGATTGATAATAGTGCTGTTGTGATGAATAATGCAAAGATATATATTCCTATAAATAATCCTGTAGCTGCTACAAGTTCTTGGTCTAACATAACGCCTTTTAATCTGACGGGAATAATGGCGTGTGGGTGTAGTGTCTTGCGAATTTGTGCAATAAAGGCTTTGTAAAAAATTAATATTCTGTCAATTTTTATTCCGCCTGCTGTTGAGCCTATGCATCCGCATTGTAGCATGAAGAAGAATGTAAGCATCATCGCAAATGGGCTCCATGTTGCATTGCTGCAACTTGCAAAGCCTGTGGTGGTGGCTTGTGCCGTTAGTTGAAAGGTGGCGTGCCTAAATGCGGATAGTGGAAGGGTATATTGCTTGGATAGGATTAAGTCAATGGTTGTAAATATAATGCCTATGAGGAGTGATATAATAAAGTACCGTACTACAAGGGAGTTAAATAATGAGGATGTTTTTTTTACAATACTCGTGTAGAGTAGTCCAAAGTTAATGCTTGCTAAGAGCATGAAGATGATAATAATCGTTTCTATTAGCGGGGAGTTAAATGACATGATGCTGCTGTTCTTTGTGCTAAATCCTCCTGTTGAGATGGTTGAAAAGGCGTGATTAATGGCGTCAAAGAGTTCCATCCCTGCTATCCATAGTGCGCCTGCACAGAGAATATTTAGTCCTATGTAAACGCTGAAGATTATGCGTATGATTTGTTGCATGCTGTATTTTGCGTCTTCCATTTTAAATGCGCCTAATTGACTGCGAGAAATGCGCACTTTTGCAGTTCCAATCGAGGGGAGCATTAGGAGTGTGAAGAGTACAACGCCAATTCCTCCGAGAAAGTGTGTGGCTGATCGCCAAAATAATAGTCCTTTGGGGAGGAGTTCTATGTCAATAAGGGTTGTTGCTCCGGTTGTTGTGTATCCTGAAACGCTTTCAAACCATGCGTTTATTACGGTGAATGGTTGTCCGTATAAAATATAGGGTAACATCCCGAGTGTGCAACTCATTATCCATGCTAGTACAACGATTAGGTAGCCTTCTCGTGTGCTTATTTCTACTTCTGATTGTACGAAGATAAGGGGAAATACGCCTAGTAATCCTGTAATAATGCTCGATAGTAGTAGGGAGAATAGGGAAACGTCGTGATAAATCAGTGATATGCCTGCGGATAATAGCATGAGTAAGGCATTAAATAATAATGCTAATCCTACATATCGAGCGACAACAAATGGGCGCATATTTTTTTTGTTATTCCGATTTATTTGTTTTGCGTGCTTGTATCACGAGTTGAGCAATGGCTTCTTTTAGTTCTCCTATTTCGTCGTTAGTTTCTATGCTTACTTTAAATGGGGCTTTATATTCTATTACGTTTTCGGTGGCTCTTTTTATCTTGAGCAAGGGGGTGACGAAAAAGTGCAATATGAAATAATTAAATAATAAAACTAGTAAGCAGCCTGCAAAGGTAGATATAATACTTGGCATCGCGGCTCTATAGCGACTTCCTTCAACGGCTTTGGTGTTACTGACTAGAATTTTTTGATGAAAGTCCATCAATAAATTGACTTGTTGTCGAAGTTGTTGATAGGCGGGTAATACGCTTGAAAAATAGGCTGCACTGCGTTCTTCTACGGGAAGTAAACTTAGGGTGTGTAAGTGGGATAGTATGTTTACGGAGTAGTCTACAATATTTCTCATTAAACTATCTCGCATGTCGGCGCGCATATCGGTCTTGCCTTCGGCATTAAATAACAAGAGTATCAGAGAGTCTAATTCTGCTAATTCGTCTTCCGCCGTTACATTATGTCCTGCAACTAAGGATTGTGCAAGATAGCCCATTTTACTGTTTAATGTCAATACTGTCCGAGAAACGGTAAGGTTATTTACGTTGGCAAGTAGTAAGTCCGAAACTTTATTCCGCATTCGCATAAGCTCAAATAGCGAAATAATACCTGATAGTAAGAAGAGGGCTAGGAGTACAAAGAAGCCTCGGTTAATTTTCTGCTTAATTCCTAATTTTTGCATAGTAACATTTCCCAAAATAAGAGTTCAAAGATATATTTAATTTTCATATCCTCTATGGGTATTTGTGCATAAGATTTTAACAAGCTGTTGTAGTGTTGTGAGGCTTTAGGGGAAATCCTCGTAAAAAAGCGTCTGTTTTTAGGCGTTTTTTTCCAGCAATTTGTAGTTCTTCAAGATGCAAAAATCCATTTGCACAAGCTACTTTTATGTAGGTTTTTCCATCGCTCAGAATACTGCCTTGTGGGAAGGAATGAGCGGTGTTTTCTGCAGATGCTAAGAAAATCTTTAGACTATATTCTTGGTTGTTTAATCGTAAATTGCAGTTGGCTGAAGGGTAGGGGCTTAATCCTCGTACTTGATTTGCTAAGTCAATTGCTGATTTTGCCCAGTCAAGTTGACAGTTCTCCTTAAACAGTTTTGGGGCCATTCGTAATGGACTGTTTGTGCTTAAATTCTGTGGAATGGCTTCTAAGTTTCCTTCAACAATTGCGTCTATTGTTTTGCATATTAAAAATTTTCCTCGTTCTTTTAGTTTATTGTATAGCGTCTCGACATTATCGCTTGGTGAAATTTCAAGTTCTTCTTGGAGGAGAATTTTTCCAGTATCAATTTCCTCATTTAGTAGAAAGGTCGTAAGTCCTGTACGAGTTTCTCCGTTGATGATTGCCCAATTGATGGGAGCCGCTCCACGATATTGAGGCAAAAGTGATGCGTGTAGATTAAATGTGCCTAATGATGGCATTTGCCAAACAAGATTGGGTAACATCCTAAATGCAACAACAATAAATAAATCAGCTTGTAAGTCTTTTAAGGTAGATAAAAAATGCTCGTCTCGTAATTTCTCGGGCTGAAGTATAGGAAGATTGTGCGTAATTGCAATTTTCTTTACCGCAGATTCTTGTAGTTGCATGCCCCGTCCAGCGGGCTTGTCTACTGCTGTAACTACTCCTACAATGTTATATCCCTCACAAAGTAAATGCTCCAAAGATGTTGCCGCAAATTCTGGAGTGCCCATAAATACAATGCGTGTTGTTTTTGAATTCATTAAATAATAGAAAAAAATGATTGTTCTATAAAAAGATTTTAATGCAACAAAATTACTCTTTTCGCTCAAAAAATTTGCAGTCTTATATAAAAAACGTATATTTGCGCCCGTTTTACGATTTTCTTTATTTATAAACACAATCTTTTATGGCTGTAAAAATCAGACTAGCAAGACACGGCAAAAAGGGTTATCCCGTTTACCACATTGTGGTAGCCGACAGTAGGGCGCCACGCGATGGCAAGTTTATTGAAAAGTTGGGTACATATAATCCTAACACAAATCCAGCATCTATCGAACTTAACTTTGATAGTGCCTTGGATTGGTTAGGTAAAGGTGCACAACCTACTGAAACTACGCGTGCCATTTTATCGTATAAAGGCGTAATGCTAAAAAAACACCTGTTAGGTGGAGTGAAAAAAGGAGCATTAACTCCTGAGACTGCAGAGCAAAAATTTCAGACTTGGGTGTCTGAAAAAGATGCCAAAATTGCAGCCAAAATTGCAGATTTAGCAAAGGCTAAAAGTGATGGCAATAAAAATCGCTTGAGTGCTGAACAAAAAGTTAAAGAAGCAAAAGCAGAAATCTTAGCACAGAAAAAGGCAGAATTAGCTGCTAAAAAAGCATCTGAAACTAAGGAGGAAACGCCTCCAGTAGAGGAAGTTGTGGCAGAGGTTGCGCCAACAGCAGAGGCACTTCCTGCACCTGCCCCAGAGCAAGCAGAAGAAACGCCTGTTGCAGAGTAGTCCGCCTTGAGTCGTCAGTAACCTTGAGAAAAAAAGGTTTGTTAATTAGAGCCCTCTTTCTATAAATTTAGGAAGAGGGCTCTAAATTCATAAATGTATCTATGGAAAATTTTGTACCTGTTGGAAGAGTTCAAAAAACTTTTGGAAGTAATGGTGAACTGCTAATACAGTTATATGATGGACAAAATATAATTTTGGATGCTCCCTATTTTATTGAAATAGAAGGTCTCTTTGTTCCATTTTTTGTAAAAAAAGCAAGTCCTCGTGGCGCAAAGTACATTGTGGTTTTTGAAGGTATATTGTACGAAGAGTTTGCAAAGGAACTTGTAGGGACAGACCTCTTAATAAAAGGCTCTGAAATTCTGCAGACTCCCAAGAAATATTTACATCCTCTAATGGGCTATTCATTGCATAGTGAAACCGATGAGTTTTTAGGGACTATCACTGATTGGTTAGAGGTGCCAAATAATCCCTTATTACAAGTAACAAGCGTTGATGATGAGGATATACTTATCCCAGATAATGCAAACTTTATCCTGAAAATAAATAAAGCCTCAAAAATTGTAATAATGCAGTTGCCTGTAGGTTTATTTACGATAAATAAACATTCAAAACGTGTGGAATAGTTCATATACAAATCTTTGTATAGTTCTTGCATATTTTGGGCTATTGTTACTTATTTCGAGGCTTACCTCCTACAAAAAATCTAGTACGTCATTTTATTTAGGCTCTCGAAAAACACCATGGTATATTATTGCCTTTGGAATGTTAGGTTCGTCTATCTCAGGAATAACCTTCATTTCTGTGCCAGGTATGATTGCTCAAAGTCAATTTTCATATCTGCAAATGGTATTAGGCTTCATCGTTGGCTACATTGTAGTGGCACAAATACTATTGCCTCTTTATTATCGCCTCAATTTAACTTCAATCTACACATACCTAGAAAAACGCTTTGGCTATTTTAGTTATAAAACAGGCGCGTCTTTCTTTTTGCTATCACGTTTAATAGGCTCCTCTATTCGCCTATTGATTGTTGCAGTTGTACTACAAACAATGATATTTAATCAATTAGGAATGCCTTTTTGGGTCAATGTAGTCTGTACTATTGCCTTTATCTTTGCTTATACTTATAAAGGCGGAATTGAAACCATCATCTGGACAGATACTCTACAAACATTTGCAATGCTTTCAACATTGGTATTATGTTTGTTTGGACTGAGCGCGCAAATGGATTTGTCGCTATTCGATACCTATCATTTAATTATTGAAAATGATTTTTCTCGAATCTTCTTTTTTGATAATCCTGACGATATACGATTCTTTTTTAAGCAGTTTTTTGCAGGAGTATTTACAACAATTACAATGACAGGACTTGACCAAGACTTAATGCAAAAGAATTTGAGTTGTAAAAATCTAAAAGCGGCTCAACGAAATATGCATACTTATGGACTTGCATTTTTACCCGTCAACCTTCTTTTCTTATCTTTAGGCATACTCTTATATACATTTGTGGCTCATAATGAACTTGCACTTCCAAGTAATCCAGATGAACTTTTCCCATTTATTGCTACAGGAAATTTTTTAAATCCGATAATACACATTTTATTCATAATAGGACTTATTGCAGCCACTTATTCTAGTGCAGACAGCTCGCTTACAGCATTAACTACTTCATTCGCAATTGATATTTTAGGCTTAAAGTCAAGTGATGTTAAACTTTCAAAAAAACGCAATTGGATACATTTTGGCATGAGTTTAATATTTTTAATATTGATTTTAATAATCAAAGAATTTTATTCCGATAGTATTATTAATACCATTTACAAAATTGCAAGTTACACTTATGGTCCACTACTTGGGATGTATGCTTTTGGATTATTCACAAATTTTGAAATTAAAGACCGCTACGTGCCAATAGTTGCTGTGCTTTCCCCAATAGTTTCTTTACTGTTAAACTGTGCAGTGCCTATTATATTTAATGGATATCAGATTGGTTTTGAGTTGCTTGTCATAAATGGTGGACTTACTTTTATAGGATTGTTTTGCCTGCGCACAGGAGGGATGTTAAAAAAAGAAGCCACTTGATTAGCTTTTTTTGGATATTGCATTTGCAAAAAAATAGTATTTTTGCGTTGATAATAGATAGTTTTTTTTACTAATCCTAAATTTTTATTATAGAAATGGGAAAACTTAAAGTAGGCATCAACGGCTTTGGTCGTATCGGACGCTTGGTGTTTCGCGCTGCCATTGAAGAGCGCAATGACATTGAAATTGTAGGTATCAACGACCTAATTGACGTTGAATATATGGTGTATATGTTACGCTATGACTCTGTGCACGGACAGTTCAAGGGAACTGCTGAAGCAAAAGATGGAAAATTAATTGTGAATGGTCAAGCCATTCGAGTTACTGCAGAAAAAGATCCTGCAAATTTGAAATGGAACGAAGTTGGTGCAGAATATGTAGTTGAATCAACAGGCCTTTTTCTTACAAAAGAAACAGCAGAAAAACATATCGCTGCGGGTGCAAAACGTGTAGTAATGTCTGCTCCTTCAAAAGATGACACTCCAATGTTTGTATGTGGTGTAAACCACAAATCGTATAAAGGAGAAGCGATTGTTTCAAATGCATCTTGTACAACTAACTGTTTAGCTCCTTTAGCCAAAGTAATTAACGATAATTTTGGTATTGTAGAAGGATTGATGACGACTGTTCATGCAGCAACTGCTACTCAAAAAACAGTTGATGGCCCTTCTGCAAAAGATTGGCGTGGAGGACGTGCTGCTGGAGGAAATATTATCCCATCAAGCACAGGAGCTGCAAAGGCTGTAGGAGTAGTAATTCCTGAATTGAAAGGTAAACTTACAGGTATGGCATTCCGTGTTCCAACACTTGATGTCTCTGTAGTTGACCTTACTTGTCGTTTGGCAAAACCTGCTTCATACGCTGACATTAAAACTGCAGTAAAAAAGGCTGCTGATGGTGAGTTAAAAGGTGTACTTGGATATACTGAAGATGATGTGGTTTCAGCAGATTTTATTCATGAAAAACGCACTTCTGTCTTTGATGCAAAAGCAGGTATTGCTTTGAATGACAACTTTGTGAAACTTGTTTCATGGTACGATAACGAGTGGGGTTATTCAAATAAAGTTCTTGAACTTATTGTCCATATGAATACCGTAAAATAATCTATCTTACGGATAATAAAAGACGGCTGCAAATTTGATTTGCAGCCGTCTTTTTACTTATATTTAAGGCTTCAAGATTAAAATTACTGTATAAATTGCTCTATAATTCGGGCAGTATTAGCAATTGCCTCATCAAGATTATCATTAATCACCTGTTGGTCAAAATGCTTAGCAAAGGAAAGTTCTAATTCCGCTTTTGCTACTCGTTCATCAATGACTTCAGGGGCGTCTGTACTACGAAGAACTAGCCTGCTTCGCAACTCGTCTATGGAGGGAGGCATAATGAAGATGAGAAGTGCTTTATCTCCAAAAATCTTTTTCAGACTAATGCCTCCATGTACATCAACATCAAAAACCACATGTTTATTAGCGGCCCAAATACGTTCGGGTTCAGATTTTAATGTGCCATAATATTTTCCTGTATATACCTCCTCCCATTCTATAAAATCATTATTCTTTATGCGATTTTTAAATTCACCCGCACTTAAAAAATAATAATCCTTTCCATGTACTTCTCCATTTCGACTAGGGCGACTAGTTGCCGAAATAGAAAACTCTAATTTAGGCATTGTCTTAAGCAGGTGTTGTACAATAGTTGTTTTTCCTGATCCTGAAGGTGCTGAAAATATAATAACTTTTCCCATAAATAAAGAGGATTTAATAAGGTTTACAATATGTTGAGCAACTGCTCCTTTATTTTTTCCAATTCATCCTTCATGCATACCACTATGTGTTGCATACTGCTATTATTTGCTTTGCTGCCGAGCGTATTTATTTCACGACCCATTTCCTGTGCAATAAATGCTAATTTTCGACCAGTTCCCTCTTCCTTTGATACTTGTCTAAAATACTGACAATGGGTTCGCAAACGAGTTTTTTCCTCCGTTACATCGAGTCGTTCGATATAATAAATTAATTCCTGTTCTAAACGATTTCTATCAATTTGCTCTGTCCCAACAGCCTCATTTAATATTTTCTCAAGGTGTTCTTTGATTTTCGCAATTCTTTGCCCCTCAAATGACTCAGTCTCAGTAAGCAACTTTTCTAATATTGTTACTCGTTGTAAAACATCACTTATCATTGCATTGCCTTCTTGTAGCCTAAATGTTTGCAGAGTATTTATTGCTTGTTGTACTAAAGGAGCAATTTGATGAATTTCGAATTTTATGGTTTCTTGTTGAGATGTATTGATTACCTCTGGCAAACGCAAAATATCTCCCAAGGGAACAGATGCATTCCCTAAATCTCTAGATATTTTTTGTAATTGTGTATAATATGCCTTAAAAACGGTCTCATTGATTATTGTTTTTATTGGGTTATTTTTTTCAAAGGAAATACTGCATTCGATTTTCCCACGCTGCAATACTCCCAATAGTCGACGTATCTCAGGCTCAAATTCGCGAAACAAACTTGGCGTGCGTAGCGAGATGTCAAGTTGTTTGCTATTGACAGAGCGCAATTCTACTATTATTTTTTTTTCATCTAGCACGGTTTCAGCCTTGCCGTATCCTGTCATTGATTGAGTCATTGATTGAATTTATTCAAGATTAATTAAAAAAGATTCTTTTTAGAATCAAATATAAGTATAAATTTTGAGTTCAATAGTTGTGCTTAAATTCTTGGTATAATGTAAGTATACGATTTTATAGATCATACGAGTAGAAAGTCCGCTTAGGAAATCTTGAACTCAAAATTTATACTTATATTTGATTCGATTTGAAAGATATGAAGAGAATTCTTATTCTAGGAGCAACATCAGGTATTGGACGTATGCTTGCAGAACATTATGCAAGATGTGGATATATTGTCGGGATTACAGGTCGACGCACAATATTATTGAATGAAATTCAACAGCAATTTCCCAAGAATACCTATGCTAAAACGTTAGATATTTGTTCGTCAAGACTTTCTGACGAACTTACGCAATTAACTGCGGAATTGGGTGGTTTGGATATTCTATGTATTAATGCAGGGGTAGGTAAATACGAGGAGCAACTTAATGCAGAGTTTAGTCAGTACACCCTTGCTATTAATGTAATGGGCTTTACTCAAGCAGCCATTTGGGGTTATAATTACTTTAAACAACAGGGTGGTAATGGACAAATTGTTGCTACTTCATCTGTTGCTAGTGTATGTGCCTTGAGGCAGTCGCCATCTTATTCTGCCTCAAAACGCTATATACGCCATTATATTGATTGCCTTGCACAGCGCGCTTATCACGAAAAAATTTCACTGAAATTTACTACGCTTATGCCAGGATTTATTGCTACAGATTTTATTAAACAGAAGTATCCTTTAGCCATCTCCTTATCAGAGGCAAGTAATGCAATTATTCGGGCGATTGATATGAAGCAGCGAGAGGTATATCTTCCATTTCGCTGGACTATCCTTACATTTTTGTTTCGATTTATCCCAAAAAACGTGTGGGAACGATTTTTTTAAAACTTATCCTGTTTTCTTATGTCAAAAAAAAAATTTAGTTACAATGATGCTATTGCAGAAATAGAGCGAGTGTTGTCTCAATTAGAGAAAGAGCAGTTAGATGTTGACAAAATGGCTGCTGAGGTGAAGAAAGTTAGTGAACTTTTGGAGCAATGTCGTGCAGTCCTTTATAAGACTGAGGAAGATGTCAAAAAAATAATCGCAAAATAAAAACAATGAATTTATGCAATTTGTGATATAAAAAAAAAATACTAACTTGCGCCCTTAAATCTCAATTAAAACTACTAAAAATGAATTTGATTTTGTTAGACGGAGTTGCTGACCCTATGGCTATGGGAGGTGGTAATATGACATGGATTATGCTAATTGCCGTTTTTGCAGTTATGTATTTTTTTATGATTCGCCCACAACAAAAACGCCAAAAAGAATTGCGAAAGTTTCGTGAAGGGCTACAAAAAGGAGATAAAGTAGTGACTGTTGGAGGTATTTACGGAACAGTTTCAGAGGTTAAAGAAAATTATATATTGATAGAGGTTGATAGTAATATTCGTATGCGCTTTGATAAATCAAGCGTGTTGAAAGATGCGAGTGATCTTGCACAAGCAAAATAAATAAATACTATTATTTAATTTCACAATTTTCCCCCACAGCGTTTCTGTTGTGGGGTATTTTTGTTTTTTGATATGGATGCTTCTCTTAATAGATCTAATAATCGAATGAGACGTTTTGCCAAGATATTTTTACGTAATCAAAAATATCTTGTTTATGGAGCATTCTTATTAGTAGCCACACTTTTATGGACGGCTAATAAACTCTCCAATTCTTATAGTTATGATGTTTCTACCATTATAAGACTTACCTCATCCAATCCTTTGGCTTATATGATTACGCAAGGGAGTTCTACGCCTGCCACATTACGATTATATGGGCGAGGCTATCAATTGCTTTTTTATCTTTTATTTAACCCTAAGTGTGTTAATATAGTTGTGTCTTCAAGTTTGCCGCATAATACTCTTAGTAATTTGATATACCTTACGACAACACAAATTTATCCGACAGTTGAAACGCAGTTGAATAGTTCACTTGAATTACAGGCTATTCTTCCCGATACGCTCTCCTATGTTCTAACAGCACGACATATTAAAAAAGTGCCAATACGATCAAATATCAAATTTGGATATTCACCACAATATATGCCAAATGGTAGTATACAAGTACGTCCAGACAGTGTATTTGTCAGTGGAGCAATAACTGATGTTGAGGGAATTTATGAGATAAATACGCAATCGCTAACAAAAGAAAATGTATCTAAGAAATTACAAGGCAATATTGCACTTATAGTTCCACGGCAAACAACTTTATCGCATGAAAAAATTGATTATTTTGTTGATGTTCAGAGATTTGTAGAGGTTTCTTTTGAGCAAGAAATACACGCACGTAATTTTCCAGATTCTTTGAGAGTTCAATTTCTTCCAGCAAAAGTAAAACTTAGTTTTTCAGTGAAAATGGAAGACTATAAACGCCTTAAACAAGAGAATTTTCAGGTTGTGGCAGATTATACTACATTAACAAATAGTTTATCAAATCAAATGCAGGTAAAGTTAGATGCTTCTTCAAAATATGCTTTGTCAAGTACGATTAAACCGATGTTTGTTGATGTAATTGTAAAATCTTCCAAATGATAAAAGTAGGTATTACTGGAGGCATAGGAAGTGGGAAGACATTTATCTGTAAAGCATTACAATTGCTTTCGATTCCTATATTTTTTTCGGATTGTGAGACCAAGGCGATGTACAATGATACACCAGATATACAATCTGCACTTATTGCAATTTTTGGCAAAGACATTTTTAATGAAAGCAATCGACTAAATCGAAGAAAATTAGCACAACTTGTATTTAATACTCCAAGTTTACTTGAACAACTCAATATGATAGCGCACCCTGCAATAGCAAAACGATTCTTGAATTGGGTTAATCAACAAACTGCTCCTTATGTGGTACAAGAAGCAGCCTTAATTTTTGAAACCAATAGTTGCTGCTATTTAGATAAAGTTATTGGGGTTATTGCTCCAGAAAGACTTCGTATTGAGCGTGTAATACAACGAGATCATATTACAGAATATGAGATTAAGCAGCGAATAATGCATCAATTAAGTAATGATGAGATTAAATGCAAGAGTGATTTTGTAATTATAAATGACGGGAAAGAAGTATTATTGCCACAAATTTTACAAATACATAAAGCCTTACTTAATATGTCTAATCGAATAGTTTTGTAATTATATGAAGTTTTGGAAGTGGATTTTTGGAGCAATAGGCTTATATTCTCTTGGTTTTTTTGGCGCTATTATTGGATTTTTCTTTGGCTCAATTCTTGACACATTTTTTGCTCGTTCATCCAGTAGCGATAGCCCTTTTACGAATAAATCATCCCATTTAGATGAGTTTACCCAGTGTTTACTACTGCTTGTAGCAGCAATTCTTAAAGCAGATGGTCGAATAATGCAGTCTGAGTTAGACTTTGTGAAGCAATTTCTACTGCGCAATTTAGGCATTGAGAAGACGAAAATAAGTATGTTTTTTTTGAGAGATGCATTAAAGAAAGAGACGGCTTTATTTAATATTTGTAGCTCGATACGTGTACGTTACTCTTCATCTATTAACTTGCAATTATTACATTTACTGTTTGGTATTGCAAGTGCTGATGGAGAAATTTCTGTTGCTGAGTTACAAGCAATTAAACAAATAGCAACTTATTTGAGTATTACATCTAATGATTATGAGTCTGTTAAAGCGATGTTTTTTGTAAAAACAGACACTAATTGGGCGTATAAAATACTTGAAATTGAGCGAAATGCAAGCAATGAAGATATAAAAAAGGCGCATAGAAGAATGGCAAAAAAATATCACCCTGATAAAGTAATTCACATGGGAGATAGTCTGCAAAAGTCGGCGAATGAGAAATTTAGAAAAGTGCAAGAAGCGTATGAGTTTATTAAAAGAGAGCGAGAGATGAATTAAATCTTAGCTCTCTTTCTTATTTGATATATACTTCCAATAATTTTACATCCTTTTCTGGTTCAATCTGAATATTAGCAATAGATGAGGGTATTAATATCGTTTCTCCAATATTAACTGCTTCAATATGGTCTTGACATATTATTTTTGCGCTTCCGTGAGTACATAAGTATATCACAAATGAATCAAAAGCAGTCATGTCACGGACAACGGTCTTAGTATAGGTTAACAAATTGGTTGTAAAATAATTACATTCAACAAGGGGAGTTGTTTGATTGTTTTCAGAGGCAATATGAATTTTCTTCTCTTGTTTAGCATTGTAATCAATTACATCCATTGCTAAATCAATGTGCAATGGCCGATTTTCTAGATTTCGTCCCCAGTCATATATACGGTAGGTAATATCGGAGGTTTGCTGTATTTCTGCTACAACAATTCCCTTTCCAATGGCATGGATACAACCTGCAGGAACAAAAAAAGTTTCGCCAGGATACACTTCCTCAAAATTGAGTAATTCTTCCACTGTATTACTCTCGATATGCTCTAACAAATCAGTTAAATCAGTTTTTTTCTTAAATCCGAGGGCTAATTTTGCATTGGAATCAGCATTTAGGATATGCCACATTTCGGTTTTCCCATAGGCCGAATGTCGTTTTTTAGCAGTTGCGTCATCAGGATGAACCTGAACAGAGAGGGTGTCATTAGCGTCAATAAGTTTAATGAGTAGGGGAAACTCTATCCCAAATTTTCTATAGACGTGTTCTCCAACTAATTCTCCCATATAAATCTCAATTAGTTCTTGAATATTATTCCCCTTCAAATAGCCATTTGTAACCACAGACAGTGAGGTTTTAACTCCAGATAACTCCCAACTTTCACCGATATTTTTATCGACACTGGCATTTTTATTATAATAGTGTGCCAGTTTATTGCCACCCCAAGCAATTTCTTTTAGGATAGGCTTAAATTTTAGAGGATAAAGTTTCATATTGAGATTAAATATTAAAATAATCTTTGTTAGACGTATCTTTTTAGACGTGTTAAGTATTCATTGTAGCGAGGAATTCTCCATTATCATTAGTCTTCAATAGGCGACTGCGCATAAAATCCATTGCCTCTACAGAGTTCATGTCTGTCAGATAATTTCGTAATATCCATACTCGGCTTAAGACATCTTTATCTACCAATAAGTCATCTCTTCGAGTACTACTCAAGGTAACATCAACGGCAGGGAATATACGTTTATTGGCTAATTTGCGGTCAAGTTGGAGTTCCATATTTCCTGTGCCTTTGAATTCTTCAAAGATAACCTCATCCATTTTCGAGCCAGTATCAATAAGAGCTGTTGCTAAAATCGTAAGCGAGCCTCCATTTTCAATATTTCGAGCTGCTCCGAAAAAGCGTTTAGGTTTATGTAGAGCATTGGCGTCAACCCCTCCACTTAATACCTTCCCAGAAGCAGGTTGCACAGTATTGAATGCCCGTGCTAAACGTGTGATTGAGTCTAGTAGAATTACGACATCATGTCCACACTCTACCATACGTTTTGCTTTTTCAAGCACTATATTTGCGACTTTTACATGGCGTTCTGCGGGTTCATCAAATGTTGATGCAACTACCTCCCCACGCACGCTACGTTGCATATCGGTGACTTCCTCTGGCCGCTCATCAATAAGCAGAACAATCATATATACTTCTGGATGATTTGCAGCGATAGCATTTGCTATATCCTTTAGTAATACAGTTTTTCCCGTCTTGGGTGGAGCGACAATAAGACCACGTTGTCCTTTTCCTAGGGGAGAAAACATATCAACTACACGAGTTGACAGGTTATTATGTCCATTACCTGTAATATGAAATTTTTCTTCAGGGAATAATGGTGTTAAATAGTCAAATGGAGCTCTATCTCTAATATATTCCGGCGCACGTCCGTTAATAGATGTGACTTTAACGAGTGGAAAGAATTTTTCTCCTTCTTTTGGAGGGCGTATAGATCCAGTAACAGTATCTCCTGTTTTTAATCCAAATAGTTTGATTTGTGATTGTGATACATAAATGTCATCAGGAGAACTAAGGTAATTATAGTCAGAAGAGCGTAAGAA
>JBOFDL010000129.1:0-7806 GCA_051646985.1 Bacteroidales bacterium
TTGCATTAATGACAACTCGTTACTGCATACTAAATGAATTGAACTGGTGCAAGAAAAACAAAAAATCGCGTAATTTAAGTGAGCCTCTATTTTTAGAAAATAATGGAAAAAAACTTCAACTATTTTTTGATTGTAAAAATTGTCAAATGCAAGTAATTGGATAATGCTATCTTGCAATCGCTTTCAATCAGAAAAACTTATAACTTTGCCTGTTCAAACAAAAATTTACAAGCATTTACTCAATGATTGACCAAATCACTATAGATAAGATTTTTGAGGCTGCTCGTATAGAAGAAGTCGTTGAGGATTATGTACATCTAAAGCGCGCTGGAGCAAGTTTTAAAGCATGCTGTCCATTTCACAGCGAACGCACCCCTTCATTTGTAGTTACTCCTTCCAAAAATCTTTTCAAGTGTTTTGGTTGTGGAAAAGGTGGTAATCCTGTTACCTTTGTTATGGAACACGAGCATTTGGGATACGTAGATGCATTGAAATTACTAGGAAAAAAATACGGTATTGATGTACAAGAGCGTAAATTATCCGAAGAGGAAAAAAATGTAAAGGATGAGCGTGAAAGTATGATGATTGCTGCTGCTTATGCTCAATCACATTTTACAAAAAATTTGTACGAAACAGAAGAGGGAAAAAGTATAGGCTTATCTTACTTTATAGAACGAGAATTTAAAGATTCTATTATCAAGAAATTCCAGTTAGGATACTCCCTCAACAGCCGCAATACTCTCATCAAAAGTGCTATAATTGATGGCTATAAAAGCGATTTTTTTATAAAAATCGGTTTGGCAAATACTCGTGAAAATAACGAGCCTGTAGATAGATTTTATGAACGAGCAATGTTTCCTATTCACAACGTAAGCGGTAGAGTGATTGGATTTGGAGGTCGTACATTGAAAACCGAAAAAAACATCGCCAAATACATCAACTCCCCCGAAAGTGAAATTTACCACAAAAGTAATACATTATACGGCATTTTCTTTGCCAAAAAAGCCATTACTCAAAACGACAAGTGTTTTTTGGTAGAAGGTTATACTGATGTTATTTCAATGCACCAAGCAGGTATCGAAAATGTAGTTGCTTCCAGTGGAACATCACTTACCACACAGCAAATTCAACTCATCAAACGATTTACACAAAACGTAACAGTATTGTATGATGGTGATGCAGCAGGTATCAAAGCATCTCTACGAGGTATTGATATGCTATTGGAGGAAGGGATATCTGTAAAAACCTTATTATTACCTCAAGGTGAAGATCCAGATTCATTTGCTCGCACTCATAGTGCCTCGGAATTAGAAAGTTTTATTGCTAAAAATGAAAAAGATTTTATCTCATTCAAGGCACAATTACTTTTAAGTGATTCAGGTAACGACCCCATAAAAAAATCAAGCATTATCAATGATATAGTACGCAGTATTTCACTTATCCCTGATGGTATTACACGAAGTGTATATATCAAAGAATGTAGTAAGTTAATGGAAATCGGAGAGGATATATTAATGCAGGAAACAAACAAACTTGTTAATAAAAAAATATACGCCCTACGAGCGGAAATTCACAAGTTAAAAAAGCACGATATAGAGTCTGAGAAAAATGATACTCTCGAAAAATCTTTCCAAAAACAAGCGATCCCAGCCTTCGTAGAAAATATATTTTGTAAAGAACAAGAACGTGAAATTATTTATTTTTTACTCAAACATGGAAATGAAAATGTAAATGATACTACAGTAGCAAAATGGATTATTAGTGAAATGGTGAATGAGGATTTACAACTACAAAATCTAGAGTATCGTCAAATTTTTGAAGAATACAGTAGTTTACTAAAAATCTCTAGTGAGATTGATGTTAAGTACTTTATAAATCATCCAAACAATAAAATTTGCTCACTTAGTATCGACCTTCTTTCAGAAAAATATACCCAAAGTAAAATTTGGCAAAACGATATAAATTCAAACATCAATGTAGATATAGATAAAGCAATACACACCTACAAAGCAAAAGTAATAACGCAAGCTATACAAAAAATTGCTGAAAATATTACTGAAAAATCTAATGAAGAGCAAGAGTTAGATATAGAACATCTGAAACAACTCAATGAGCTCCGAAAAACTCTCGCAAAAAAACTCCAACGCCCAGTTTTATAACAGAAATATATATCTATCTGTAAACTTGATTCAAATTATGATTGATACCCAAAATATACGCTCTCAATTTCCTATACTTTCGCAAAATATCAATGGTAAACCACTAATATACTTAGATAATGCCGCTACAACACAAAAACCTCAATGTGTCATCAACACCATAAATGACCTTCATATGCAATGCAATGCCAATATTCACAGAGGCATACACTCTATGGCAGAACAATGCACAATACGCTATGAAGAAAGTCGTAAAAAAGTACAACAATACATTAATGCTAAACACCCACAAGAAATAATTTTTACGGCAGGTACTACAGCAAGTATTAATTTAGTTGCCTTTTCATTTGGAGAAAGATTTATACATCAGGGAGATGAAGTTATTATTTCCGAATTAGAGCACCATAGTAATATTGTGGCATGGCAGATGTTGTGTGAACGCAAAAAAGCAAAACTCAAAGCAATTCCTGTATTGAAAAGTGGCGATTTAGATTTAAAAGAATTTAAAAACCTTCTTTCCTTTAAAACAAAACTAGTTGCTATTGCTCATGTTTCTAACGTATTAGGAACAATCAATGATGTTGAAAACATTACTAAAATAGCACACTCAGTAGGTGCTTATGTCTTAATTGATGGAGCACAAGCCGTTCCTCATGGAGGTCTTGATATTCAAAAAATCAACTGTGATTTCTATGCATTTTCTGCACATAAAATGTATGCTCCTACAGGAATTGGTGTATTATATGCAAAAGAAAAACTTTTGCATGAAATGCCTCCTTATCAAGGTGGTGGCGATATGGTCAAAACTGTAACTCTAAGTAAAACAACTTATGCAGATTTACCTTATAAATTTGAGGCAGGCACAGCCAATTATATTGGTGCAATTGGTTTAGGCACAGCGATTGATTTTATCAATACACTTGCAAATAACCAATTAAAAGAGAAAGAAAAGGAACTTTTACAATATGCTACAAAGCAATTGAAAAATATTGAAAAGTTAGAAATTTACGGAACTTCACATCAAAAAAGTCCTATCATTTCGTTTAATCTCGAAGGAATTCATCATTTGGATGTGGGACAAATATTGGATAAAATGGGTATTGCTGTTCGCACGGGAACTCTCTGTGCGGAACCAATCATGCAGCGATTTGAGACACCAGGTATGGTACGAGCCTCATTTGCATTTTACAATACTTTACAAGAAATTGACATATTGAAAATGGCCTTAGAGAAAATAAAAACTATGTTTTAAAAACTAACGCTAATACCTGGACTTATCATCACAAAAGGAATTTTGTCTTGAAACTTATAACCAAAACCAATGTGAATAGGCACGTTGAACATGCGACGATTTCCTAATGGATAAATACTTCCAAGTACCACAAGTGCTAAATCTCGTTTAGCATCATCGCTAAAATTAAAAGTATTAATAAATAAAAATCCCGCTCCTGCACGAAAAGGCTTTAATTTACCAGGTTTTTCTCGATCTGGAAAACTAAATTGGGCAATGAGCGCAATACTAATACCTCCAAGATTATCAGTAAATGAGGATTTTTTGGGCCGTTGAGGATAGCCTGGTTTTGTCGTAGGATCACCACCAGCATCTACCCATTCTTGAAAAACATCTTTCCAAACTTCAACCTCTTTATTATAATCCTCAAGTGCTGTTTTTTCACTACTAGTTTGTCCTAAATTCTGAATCATCATACCCGCTGGGAGTGAGAGATCAATATCAAATACAATCGCTGGTTGATAAATAACCTCTACACGTTTCTCAAGTGTAGGAACTGTATATTTTTCAGAGGAGTGCCGTACCTCTAATTGAACTTTACCAAAATTTTCTAACGAATTGGTTTTATTGCTTAAAATACGATTAAGATTGAGATCTTCTACAACGCACTGTTTGTCTTTATAGAAAGCTCCTCGAGGAGATGTTTCATCAGGGCAAACAACTTGATTTTTTAGAGATCGCAACTCCATAATTTCTCCCTTTCTACCAAGAATTCGAACATCAATATCTAGGAATTGTTTTCCATAAAGCTTCACTCTTTCATCAATCTCAGAACGATTAAAAGAAAAAGAGAAATTTGTTAAATTTTCACGAGAAATTATAAAATCATTGATTTTATTAAGTTGTATTGCTGATTTTTTTCCGTAATTAAGCGTAATAAAGTCAAAAGGTCGAGGATTCTGATACTCCTCCACGACTAAATGTTTGCCTGTTGGTTGACCATTATTTAATAAGGTAATAAGTCGCTTATTAATCGTCATCGGAATTCGCAACTTAAAAATACGACGCTTCTCTGTTTGATTAATAGTGTCAGATGTAATATCTATCGCATCTTGCCAACTAAAACGTGCCTTATGTAAAGCCTCTCCTTCTACTACAATATCTACCACCTCTCCAGGATTTACTTTTACACTATTTATCCAATCTCCGCCCTCATGCAATATCCAAATATTTTTAATATTGGTTTTGGGAGTTATATCAATATTACACATAAATACAGGTGTGTCATTGTATTTAAGATAAAGATATCCTAGATTTTGTCGATGCAAATTAAAAGGCGTAAATTTACATAAAATCTTATCATTTGATAAATCCTTCAGAGTTGCTAATTCTCCTACTAGCATCCCTCCAAATCCTTCCTGATTTTCAATACGATAGGTTCTATTCAACTGTAAGCGTCTATGATTATTAACACTAATCAATACTCCTTGTTGACGTGATTCATCATCATAAGTAATCTCTTTTCTGTCAAAATTAAGAAAGTGCAATCGACTTGCTTTTATTGTAAATGCAGGTACTACAAGCGGACAGTGATACTTAAATTCATTATCTTCAAAAAAAGGCGAAGTTGTTTCAAGTTGAATTTTCAAGTTTTTAACTCCAATTTCTCGAGGTTGTAGCAAAAGTAATAATTGCCCATCTCGCTGTGTAATACGATAATCCACTCCATTTACAATTTGCCAATCACTATTAATTTTTATGTTTTCTGGATTATTGGTTTCAATTTCAAATGATTTTTCTTCACCTACAAATATGATATCAGTACTTGGAAAAATTCTTGCCCATGTTTTTGTATAGGGAAATACAGGGAGTTCCAAATTTATAGATTTTGCTGAAGTCGTATCTGTAATAGCGTTTAATAAAAACGAAATTTGTGAACTCGTATTAAGATCAGAAAATAAAATAACCCCTCGATAACAGTTATCTGGCTCAATAAAAATCAGGGAGTCTAAAATTGTATAATTTGCTGATGGTAACAAATTTAGATGCTCAATATTTTTATTTCCTCTCAAGAAAAAACGCAATTCTGCAACTGCATAACGATTATTGTATTCAAAGCAAATTTGTTGTTTTCGCTGATGATAAACTGTATTTTTACTGAGCGTATATACGCCTGTATCTAAAGCAATCTCAACCTCCTTAAAATAACTATAACTATTTGACAAACAAATGTTTGAAAACAAGTAAATCAATCCAAAAAATAAAAGACTCGTTTTTGTCATTTTAATTTCCTTTTTCTCGTTTTGCCGAAAATGCAAGAGCGTATAGTTTCATTTGCTTTATCATATTCAATAAACCATTTGCTCGTGTTGGCGAAAGATTCTCTCGCAATCCAATTTTTTCAATGAAATCAACATTTGCTTCCAAAATTTCTGCGGGTGTATGCTTCGAAAAAACCCGAATTAATAAAGCAATGATTCCCTTTGTAATAATAGCGTCACTTTCGGCAAAATACACTATTTTTCCATCCACTAATTCCGCTTTTAACCAAACTCTGCTTTGACATCCTTCAATTAAATTTTGCTCAATTTTATAGTGTTCTTCATAAGGAGGTAGATTTTTTCCTAATTCTATTAAATAAGCATATTTATCTAGCCATTCTGAAAAAACACTAAATTCCTCAATTATTGCTAATTGTTCTTTTATGATACTCATTAGTATTATAAAGTTTTATTTAGAATCATTGCTAAAAGCAGTCTTATTTTCTTTTATCATTTCTTCTGTATTATGTCCAAAAAAAACACTGTAAAATGCCTGTAACCTATTGGATTTATTGTTAACAATTATAAGTATCGAGGTAAGTAAAATCGTGAATAAAACTACAGAGTAAGTGATGTTTTTAATTATAACTCCTTCGGGAATACCTGCCATTTCGGGAATACCTGCCAAGACTGCAGCAGCTAATCCTTTTGGAGACATCATTGAAATAACTGATTTGTCAAATAAACTGGCATTGCTTGGTGCTGCATATTTGGCTATAAATAATCGAATGACATAAAGTACAGCTGTAATAACGGCTCCCATTGCTGTGGCTTGAATATCAGAAAATAAGATAGAAATACCAATATAAACAAAGAAAAATGTTTTGAGTAAAAAAGTAACTTCTTGCAAAAAAATAAGTTCCACATCATTTAATTTATTTCCTGTCCCACCCATAATTTTCTTGAAAATAAATCCTTTAAATGTGTCAATGTTTGCCATTGAAATCCCAAAAGCTAAAGCTGCAATAGCACCATTAAAGCCTAACAACTCTGCCACTCCATAAATCACAAATACAAATGCAGGTGTAGTAAAAATTGAGTATTGAATTCGACGAATAAAACTAATGGATCGAGACCAAAGCATTGCTCCAACTATTCCCATAAGTGCCGCTAGTGTAAAAGATGAAATTACTGATCCAAACATTGTTCCAATATTCAACTCCCCCTGCAAAAATACTTGAACACATGCTAATGCTAACACAATACATAATACATCCGTTAAGGCTGATTCTAAAATAAGTGAGGTTTTGGAGTCTTCTCCAAGCTTCAATTGTTTTACAAATGGAATAACAACAGCTGAGGATGTACCACCCAAAATTCCTCCCATAGTAATGGAACTAATAATGGAAAAATCTAAAGCAAAAAAAACAATAATAGCAACAGCTGAAACTGAGGCGAAAAAACCTGCTAGAGAAAGGGTCATTGTACTTTTCCATGCTGATTTAAGTGTAGCAAAACTAAGGGTTGTTCCTCCCTCAAACAGAATTACAACAAGGGTAACCGTAGTAAATACAGGCCCAAAATTACCAAAATCACTTGTTGAAATAAGTCCTAAAATCGGTCCAATAACCAAACCTATTGCAATTAACATTAATACATCTGGTATCATGCGTTTACGATAAAACGCAGCAAATAAATGGGCTAAAAACACCATTATGCCCAAAAATACAAGCGAAAGTGGAATAGATGAGTTCATAAGAGTTAGATAGTATAATAATTATATAATAAAAATGTTAATCCATTTTTAATACTGCTAAAAATGCCTCTTGTGGCACCTCAACATTGCCTACTTGACGCATACGCTTTTTACCTTTTTTTTGTTTTTCAAGGAGTTTGCGTTTACGGCTAATATCGCCGCCATAACATTTTGCAAGTACATCTTTGCGTAAGGCTTTAACCGTTTCGCGGGCAATAATTTTTGCTCCAATAGCAGCTTGTATTGCAATGTCAAATTGTTGGCGCGGAATAAGATCTTTAAGCTTTTCGCACATTTTTCGTCCAAAATCATAAGCATGGTCTCGATGAATAAGAGCTGAAAGTGCATCAACTTGCTCGCCATTAAGCAGTATATCTAACTTTGATAACTCTGCACGGC
>JBOFDL010000130.1:0-1950 GCA_051646985.1 Bacteroidales bacterium
GTTATGCTTGTGTGCTTTTTTTTGGTTCCGCAATATAGGGCGAAAAGGAATTGCTTCCTTTATGCTACTTTCATTTTTAATGGGTGGGATAGGCAGTTTTCTCTCTGGAACTAGAGGTGGGTGGGTTTTACTTCCAATCGTTTTGTTAACAATAGTTTTCTATTTTAGAAAACAGCTATCCTTGAAAGATGGTCTCTATGCAAGCACTGTATGTGCCTTGTTGCTTTTCTTGGCTATGCTTCCGCAAAGTGGCGTAATGGATAGGATATATAATGCCAAAGCAGATATTGTTCATTATTTTGATGGTGTGAACCCGGATACATCTCTAGGCATTCGATTGCAGTTGTGGGAAAGTGCATATAACTCTTTTTTGGAAAAACCAATTTTTGGTTGGGGAAATAACGGCATTCGCTTATCACAATTAAACCAATATAATAATGGTTCTATATCCGAGTTCATTTATAATTTTAACTCACATGCACATAATCAATTTTTAGATGAATTGGCTAAACGCGGCATTATAGGCTTCTTGATGTTAGCTCTGCTGTACTTTTATCCACTTTGGGTTGCGAGTAAAAATAGAGATAACTTGTTGGTTAGTAGTATGTTGGCGGTTTCATCATTAACTCTTGTTGATTATAGCTTGAGTCAAGCATTTATAAGTCATAACTCCGGGATGATATTCTTCATGTTTTTATTTTCGGCATTAATTACCACAATAAAGGTATCGCCTTTGGAGGGAAGAAAATGATTAAGAAATTGCAATCATGGCGCGATATCATTCGTCGTAAAATAGGGATTGTGCTTTTTGACCGATCTTTGAAATCAGCTTCAAGTGAGGATGGTGCTATAGTCTTTGTTCGTTGGGATGCCAAATTGGGGGATGCCATAGTATCATCTTGGGTTGCTCGTGAAATAAAAAAGAAGTTTCCAGGCAAAAAAGTAGTTGCAATTACAACCCCTGAGATGAGGTCTTTATTTAAAAACCAATTTCTTTTTGATGAAGTTTATTCTATTCCGAAAAGACCAAGTTATGCAGCACTCGCCTCATTGGCTAGAGATATAGGAGATGTTGAATATCTTGTTCATCTTACTAATGAAATGAAGATGAAAGATATTTTCTTTATCTCAAAATTATCTGTAAAAAATGTTATTGGCATAGATGACAAAATAAAATGTGTGAATATTAAAATTGGTCATTTAACCAAGAATATTCACTTCTCACAGAAGTTTGCCTTGGCCGTTAATAAAATGGGGGTTGATAACCCCGATACAGATTATATTGTTCCAGAATATCTTGAAGATGAGTCAAGCGTTAAATCTAGCTGGCCTGATAATCCCACAATCTGTTTTAATCCTTACGGTAGTGGCAGCTCACGATCATTTAATGATGAAAAAATTATCGAGATCCTGAAGGTTATGTTGAGCAAGCCTGGATATAATGTATGTTTGCTCTATCCACCGATAAAGAAAATTGAAACAGAACACAATATCAGGAGAATGCCTGATATCTTAAGGGAAAGAGTTATCACACATGACTCATCCCATTCTTTAGGTGTTCTATTCGCTCAAATAAGAAATAGTATCGGTATCGTGTCTGTAGATACCGCGACAGTACACATTGCCGCAGGGCTTAAAAAGCCTATATTTGGAATATATAATGACAATTTTGGTAAAGGTGAAAACCGGGAGTGGTTACCAAATTTTGAGAAAGCCATGGTAATGTATGTTGATGTCAAAAAAGAACAAAGTGTAAACTACATTAATATGGATGAGTTTGAGAATCAATTTAATGATTGGTATGTTCAGTACATAACACAATAATTTAAATTTCTGCACCATAGCCTGGTGCAGAATAAAAATTAAAGCATCGCTTTGATATATTTATTTACCCATATATCTAGTCTGTATTGATTTTTTATCTCGTCAGATATGTGATGATAAGGGATC
>JBOFDL010000131.1:0-6334 GCA_051646985.1 Bacteroidales bacterium
TGTTTGTAATTCAATGGCGGCAAATGTAAGCGAGTTTTTTTGAGATGAAAAATAATTTTAGCTAAATAATATTGTAAGCCTCTTCAAATCGCCGAAATTCTCTACGGTACGCATATAATAGTTTTTATATATCTTTGCAGCATTTTTGTAATTTGTTGAAAATTTTGTCTCAAAAAAACTCCTCTAACTTATGAATATTGCAATTATTGGCGCAGGAAATATGGGCGCAGCCATTATACATGGATTATTGAATGCTTCTGCCGTAAATCCCTCGCAACTTCTGGTCGTTGATACCAACGAAAAGGCTTTGCTGCCATTGCAAAAACTCAATATCAAATGCTATCATCGTATTGTGGATATTCAACAAGAAATAAATCTTGTGATAATCGCCGTTAAACCTTGGCTTGCAAAGGGTATCATGCATAAGCTAAAAGCCATCATAACACCTTCTTGTGTAATTGCCTCCATTGCTGCAGGCATAAGCCTTGCACAAATGAGAGAGGAACTTGCCGAAAATCCGCTCTTTAGAGTCATGCCAAATACCGCCATTGAGGTTCATCAAAGTATGAGCTTTATTTGTGCAGAAAATGCCGATGATGCCCAAATAGATATCATCAAAAAACTATTCCTTCATCTGGGAAAAGTACTCTTTATCGACGAAGAACAAATGCCCGCAGCAACCGCCCTTGCAAGCTGCGGTGTGGCCTTTGCAATGCGATACATCAGCGCAAACATGAGAGCCGCTGTGGAAATAGGATTGAACCCAGAAATGGCAAAAAATACAATGCTCCAAACACTCCAAGGTGTGGTGAGCTTATTGACCGAAAAAAACTCCCACCCAGAAACCGAAATTGATAAGGTAACCACCCCAAAGGGACTTACCATCAAAGGTCTCAATGAACTTGAACATAATAACTTTACAAGCGCAATTATTAAAGCCCTCAAGGCAAGCCTCTAAATATTATTTTGCTATAAGACATTATCATGAAAAGAATTGCTGTTAAAATCGGAAGCAATGTGCTAACCAAAGACAACGGATTGCTCGATATTAAACGATTAAAACACCTCGTTAAACAAATTGCATATCTTCACAAAAAGGGAATAGAGGTAATTCTCATCTCATCGGGTGCAGTGGCCTGCGGAAGAAGCCAAATTAAAAACCCCAAAAAATTAGATGCCGTTCAAATGAGACAACTCTTCTCGGCCGTAGGACAAGCCTCGCTCATTAATCACTATTATCAACGATTCAAAAAACACAACATCCTCTGTGGACAAGTACTCACCACAAAAGATAATTTCCGCTCTCGAGAACACTACCTTACCATGCGACAATGTGTCTCAACCATGCTCCAAAATGGCGTAATTCCCGTACTCAACGAAAATGATACCGTATCCGTAACAGAACTTATGTTTACCGATAATGATGAACTCTCAGGACTTATCAGCAAAATGATGAGAGTAAATACCCTCATCATACTAAGCAACGTGGATGGCGTATTTAACGGAAATCCAAATGACCCAAATGCTAGCATAATCCCTACCATTCAAGCAGACCAAAATGTTCGAGAGTATATACTCGCCACAAAATCAAACTTCGGAAGAGGAGGAATGCTCAACAAAACACACATCGCCCAAAAAGTCGCCGCCAACGGAATTAACGTATATATCGCCAACGGAAAACGTAAAAATATCCTCAAAGACCTCCTCTCCTGCGATAAAACACCCCCTTGTACCAAAATTCAAGCCTCCAATAAACCCCAATCAAGCCTTAAACAATGGGTCGGAGATTCAGAACCTTTTGCAAAAGGGGCTATCGTGATTAATAATAGCCTCAAAAAAATCCTTACAGAACGAGTCGTTAGTATATTGCCCATCGGAGTCCTTGACCTAGAGGGACCTTTTGAAAAAGGAGATATTGTCAAAATACTTGACCAAAATCAACAAATATTAGGCGTGGGAAGAATTACCGCAAATTATAAAACCACCAAAGAGTGTCTCGGAAAAAGAAACCAAAGAGCATTGGTTAATTATGATTACCTTCATCTCTTTCTATAAAAATACACCCCTATGAAACTTTGGACGAAAGGAACAGAACCTCACAAAATTGTAGAACAATTTACCGTAGGAAATGACCGCCAACTTGACCTTAAACTCGCAAAACACGATGTCAATGCAAGCATCGCACACATCAAAATGCTCGCCTCGATTGGACTGCTTTCAAGCGCAGAACTCGAAACCCTCTTGGCGGGATTAATGCAAATTGCAGAGGAAATCGAAATCGGAGATTTTGCCATTCCACAAAACGTCGAAGATATACACTCACAAGTTGAATTCTTGTTGACCGAAAGACTTGGAGAGGTGGGAAAAAAAATACACGCAGGTCGCTCCCGAAATGACCAAGTATTGGTGGACTTAAAACTCTTCTTTCGAGAAGAAACCCAACACATCGCCACGCACACACAAGTCCTCTTTGAACGCTTGCAAAAACTTAGCGAGCAACACAAAGCAATCCTCATGCCGGGTTATACACACCTGCAAATTGCCATGCCTTCATCTTTTGGATTGTGGTTTGGGGCTTATGCTGAAGCCTTAAGCGATGATGTGCATTTGCTGGCAGCAGCGTATAATATCATTAACCAAAATCCATTGGGCTCTGCTGCAGGATACGGTAGTTCATTCCCTCTTAATCGACAAATGACCACAGAGCTTCTGCACTTTGAGGAATTACACTATAACGTTATCACCGCACAAATGAGTCGTGGAAAAACCGAACGTGCACTATCCGCAGCCATTGCCTCGCTTGCCTCTACGCTTGCTCGCCTTGCGATGGATATGTGCTTGTTTATGAGCCAGAATTTTGCCTTTATATCCTTCCCCGACCAACTTACAACGGGCTCAAGTATTATGCCCCACAAAAAAAATCCTGATGTATGGGAACTTATTCGTGGTAAATGTAATCGTTTGCAATCTCTCCCCAATGAGGTTGCCCTACTTTGCTGCAACCTACCCATAGGCTATCATCGTGATATGCAATTGCTCAAAGAAATCATGTTTCCCGCCATTGAAGAAATCGGAAGTTGCCTTAAAATGACAGAGTTTATGCTCCAACACATTCAAGTCAACAAAAATATCCTAGAGGATGAAAAGTATAATTACCTATTTACTGTTGAGGATGTTAACCGCCAAGTCCTCGAAGGAGTACCCTTTCGTGAAGCCTATAAACAAGTCGGTCAACAGGTCAACCATGGAGATTATAAACCCAATAAACAAATAAAACACAGCCATCAAGGAAGTATCGGAAATCTTTGCACAGAGGAAATTGCACAGAAAATGAAAAAAAATATCTTCGTAATGTTAAAAGTTATAAGATAAATACCAACGACAGCGTTTTAAAGGCGTATTAAGTCTAATTAAAATCTGTATAAGTATGAAATTCTATGAAGATGAATCGCAAAATGTGGCTGTAAAAGAACTTGTCGCTATTGCCATCGCTGCAAGTTTATTGTGTATCACAATCTTAGTGTATCAAGCAACCATATAAGCCTACGTTTCATTTAATGAAAGATAAAACGCCCCACAAATATAACTTTGTCGGGCGTTTTGTATGCTCACTTTTAGCACTAACAAATCTTGTTTTCTAATAAATAACTCCCTCAAACCAATAGAGTTTGCTTTAAGAATAAAATTATCTTATATCTTTGCAGAGAAAAATCAGAAAATTATTCTAGATGTTTTTTTGTATGACTTCTCAAAGGGTATGCCCCCTAAACCCTCACTTATTCATTAAAATAATATAAGCGTGAAATATCCTTATTTGAAACTAGCGATAGAGGGCGCAATCATGGCAGGACAAAAAATACTCGCCATATACAACGACCCAACAGCAGATTTTCAGGTGGACAAAAAATCAGATAACTCCCCTCTTACCATTGCCGATACTACCGCACATCAGGTAATTATCTCCCAACTCAAAACAAGTCCATTCCCGATTTTAAGCGAGGAAGGAAAAATGATAGACTATGAAGTTCGTAAAAATTGGGAAACCCTCTGGATTGTTGACCCCCTAGATGGTACAAAAGAGTTTATTAAAAGAAACGGAGAGTTTACCGTTAATATTGCACTGGTGGAAAATGGAATTCCTGTAATGGGGGTAATTTATTTACCCGTAAAAAAAGAACTGTATTTTGCGGAAAAAACATTAGGTGCCTATAAAATAGACAATATCTCAAGCCTAAATCAAGTTTCGACCCTCGAAAAACTTGTTCAAACGGCCACCAAACTACCAAGCGTGAAAGATAAAGAGAGTTTTGTAGTAGTTGCCTCACGTTCACACCTTTCCGAAGAAACAGAGGCTTTTATAAATCAACTCAAAAAACAACATTTTTCAATCGATTTAATCACTAGCGGAAGCTCAATAAAGATTTGCTTGGTTGCCGAAGGAAAAGCAGATATATATCCCCGATTTGCCCCAACAATGGAGTGGGATACCGCAGCAGGTGATGCCATTGCAAGGGCAGCGGGAATGTCGGTTTGTCAAAGTGACCGAAAAACACCGCTTGTTTATAATAAAGAAAACTTGCTTAATCCTTCGTTTATTGTGGAAAAAAGCAGTCTTAAGACGAGTCTAAAATGAACCTCGAAGTTATATTTGTAATCCTCGTATTGCTGGGTATGATAAGCGCGCTTATTATGGATATAATGCGACCTGGAATGATTTTGTTTTCGGTCGTTATTGTATTCCTTTGCGCTCAAATTATTACCCCAAAAGAAATGCTGGAGGGATTTAGTAATAAAGGAATGATTACAGTCGCACTTCTCTTCTTGATAAGTCAAGGTGTGCGACAATCAGGGGCATTAGAACAGGTGATTAAATATTTATTGCCCCGAAAAAAAACCACGGTCTTTAAAGCACAATTAAGAATGCTGCCTTCTATTGCGATTATTTCAGCATTCTTGAATAATACCCCTGTCGTTGTAATATTTGCCCCAATTATAAAACGATGGGCGCAAAAATGGAACCTCTCTGCTACAAAATTCCTAATACCCCTCTCGTATGTTACCATTCTTGGTGGAATCTGTACCTTGATTGGAACCTCTACAAATTTAGTGGTACAAGGAATGATTCTTGATACAGGACGTGAAGGATTTTCTATGTTTGAACTAGGAAAACTCGGAGGATTTATCGCACTCGCAGGTATAAGTTATATCTTTTTGTTTTCAAAAAAACTCTTGCCTAATACACGCATAGAAACGGAAGTCCCCGACTCCGAAATAGAAGACGGAGAAACGCTCTATAAGGTAGAAGCCGTACTTGCTTCTCGCTTCCCAGGAATTAACCAAACATTGGGAGATTTTAATTTTCAACGACATTATGGTGCTGAAGTCAAAGAAATTAAAACCCGAAATGGACAACATATTGTACAAAATCTTGAACAAGTCATATTACGAGAAGGGGATACTTTAGTGGTTATGGCAGATAACTCCTTTGTGCCCACTTGGGGAGAGTCTTCTGTATTTGTACTGCTCGCAAATAGTCAAGAAAATCAACAAAATCAAAGCAAATATAAACGCTGGTTTGCACTATTGCTTTTGATATTTATGATTGGCGGTGCAAGCATCGGAGAATTACCAATCATTAAAGATTTACTCCCGAATGTAAAACTTGATATGTTCTTCTTCGTCTGTATTACCACCGTACTTATGGTATGGACAAAAATGTTTCCTGCTCGTAAATACACCAAATATATATCTTGGGATATTCTTGTAACCATTGCCTGCGCTTTTGCTATTAGCAAAGGATTGATTAACTCTGGACTCTCTGATGTTATTGCAAAATACATCATCGGATTATGTCATAATTACAGCCCTCATGTACTTTTAGCAATTCTCTTCCTTATTACGAATGTGTTTACAGAGTTGGTAACCAATAATGCTGCTGCGGCTCTTGCTTTTCCATTAGCACTTTCCATCTCTCGACAATTGGGCGTAGATGCAACACCTTTTTTTGTGGTCATTTGTATGGCGGCTTCTACAAGCTTCTCTTCACCCATTGGATACCAAACAAATCTCATTGTACAAGGGATAGGAAATTATAAATTTGTTGACTTTCTTCGCTTTGGACTACCGCTTAATATTATCGCATTTATTCTATCGACTCTTTTAATTCCTCTTATCTGGCCTTTTTAAATGGAAAACAAAAATAATATCCACCCTATTTTTGACCGTATGCTCACTCGCTCCGATAAAGAACAATTACTCGGACAACGTAGCATGATGATTTGGTTTACAGGATTAAGCGGTTCGGGTAAAAGCACCATTGCCATCGCCCTAGAAC
>JBOFDL010000132.1:0-5566 GCA_051646985.1 Bacteroidales bacterium
TACAACTCACTTCATGACACAAAAAAAGGCTTTGATGAATCATCAAAGCCCTTTTATATAAGGAGTAGCGAGAGGCGGGCTTGAACCGCCGACCTCATGATTATGAATCATGCGCTCTAACCAGCTGAGCTACCTCGCCAAAAAAATATGTTTATTTTGCAGAACCCACAGAAATTTTCTTTTCCTTAATACGCGCCTTTTTACCAGTAAGTTCGCGAAGATAGAAAATTCTAGCACGACGAACCTTTCCTGCCTTAATTAATTCGATTTTCTCAATGAAGGGAGAGTTTATAGGAAAAATCCGTTCCACTCCAATACTATCAGACATTTTACGAATTGTAAAAGTTTGCGTCACTCCACTACCTCTACGCTGTATAACCACACCTCTAAAAGTTTGGAGACGTTCTTTTGTTTCCTCAACAATACGATATGTTACCGCAATAGTATCTCCACTATTGAATGCAGGATGAGATTTTTCTTGAGAATACAAAGCAGACTCTGCAATTTTTACTAAATCAGATTTCATATATTTTTGATGCAATGTGTTAGATTAGATAACTGTTCAAAAAAGCATAACCACAATTGTGGAAAACGAGGGGGCAAAGGTAATTATAAAAATTAAATCCTACCAAACAAAAAGGTTTTTTTTGCGAGCGGCTTTTTTTTTTGCTTATTTTAACGAAGTTGTGAAAAATATCCGATTGAATTAATTGTCTAGAAAAAAAACTTATTTACCTTTGCAATCCTGTTATTTCGGAAACGTTGAATTTAGAACAGGGACAATTCAGGATAAAAAAATATTTTTTTAGAAGGGAGAACTTAATGACAAAGGCGGATATTGTGAATGAAGTTGCAAAAGCTACTGGAGTAGAGAAGGTGGCAGTACAAAAAGCAGTAGAGTGCTTTATGGAAGTAGTAAAAAATGCAATGGCAAAAGACCAAAATGTTTATTTGCGTGGATTTGGATCTTTTCTAGTAAAGCGTAGAGCGCAAAAAACAGCAAGAAATATTTCGAAAAATACAGCAATTGTAATTCCAGAACATTGTATACCTTCATTTAAGCCTGCGAAAACCTTTTTAAATAAGGTCAAAACTGGAGTAAAGTTATAATATTTCGAAAAAATATATATTTGTAAAATTTATTAACCATATCAAAATAACAAAGTTATGCCTTGTGGAAAAAAGAGAAAAAGACATAAAATGTCTACTCACAAAAGGAAGAAGCGTCTGCGTAAAAACAGGCATAAAAAGAAGTAAGTAGTTCAATTTTTGTGTATATCTACATGACAAACCTAAGAGCAATGCGCCTTAGGTTTGTTGTGTTTTGAGTCTTAATATTCCTAAGGGTGGTATTGAAAATAGCGTGAGATGAATAAGGAACTTATAGTTGATGTTGCATCAGCAGGTATTACAATTACTTTGCTGGAAGATAAACAGTTGGTCGAGGTGCATAAAGAGGAACATAATGCACACTTTTCGGTAGGAGATATTTATTTAGGGAGAGTAAAAAAAATAATGCCAGGTCTGAATGCCGCATTTGTAGATGTCGGTTATCAAAAAGATGCATTTTTGCATTACCTTGATTTAGGCACTCAATTTTTTACTATTGAAAAATATGTGAATAGTTTACTTAAGAAAAAGGGCATCACAGATATTACAAAAATAAAATTTGAGAAAGAACTTCCAAAAGATGGGAAAATAGGTGATGTATTAACTATAGGACAGGCTATTTTAGTGCAAATAGCAAAAGAGCCTATATCTACAAAAGGACCACGCCTTACAGCAGAAATTTCTATTGCCAATAGAAATTTAGTATTTATCCCTTTTGCCGATAAAATCTCAATTTCTCAAAAAATCGCTTCTGTAGAAGAGCGCAAACGTCTTAAAAGATTAGTGCAAAGCATTGCGCCCCGTAATTATGGTGCGATAATCCGAACTGCGGGTGAGGGTAAGAAAGTTGCAACTTTGGATACAGAATTGCGGAGTTGTATTGAGCAATGGGAAAATTGCTGTAAAAAAATTGCAGAAGGCAATTATCCTACCTTGCTTGCAACAGAAGTGAATCGAACTACAGCAATGCTTCGAGATTTACTTAATGTGTCCTTTAATAGTATTTATGTAAACTGTGAGAAATTATATCATGAAATAAGGGATTATATTGTCTCTATTGCCCCTGAAAAAGAAAAAATTGTTCGATTATATGAGGGTGTAGAGCCTATTTTTGACCACTTTGGACTTACTCGGCAAGTAAAAGCCGGCTTTGGGAAGATTGTCTCGATTAAAGCTGGTGCATATTTGGTAATAGAGCATACAGAGGCGCTGCATGTTATTGATGTGAATAGTGGAATTCGGGCAAATAAAGGCACCACAGATCAAGAGGCCGGAGCATTAGACGTAAATTTAAATGCAGCACAAGAGATTGCGAGACAGTTACGTCTTCGAGATATGGGGGGGATTATTGTTGTCGATTTTATTGACATGTATTCAAGTGAAAATAGAAAGACACTCTATAATAAAATGGTTGAACTTATGGAGCGAGACCGAGCGAAACATAACATCCTTCCATTATCTAAATTTGGTTTGATGCAACTTACACGCCAGCGAGTGCGTCCAGAAATGCATATTTCTACTTTAGAGTCTTGCCCTGCTTGTAATGGTACAGGAAAGATTGGGCCTTCGATATTATTTGAAGATCAACTAGAAGTTCGATTAGCCTATTTGACTCAAGAGGAAAAGCATAAGCGTTTAGTTCTATGGCTTCATCCATTTATCGCAGCATATCTTTCAAAGGGATTATTTACGTCTAAATTAAAAAAGTGGCAGCGTAAATATAATTGTAAACTGACTTTGCAGTCATCTCAAGATTTTTCATATCTTGATTATGTTTTTTATGATAAAGATGGAAAAGAATTGATTTGAAAATTGATTTTTAAGTAAAATCAACCTATCTTTGTCCAGTTGAAAGAGTTTCGGGGTGTAGCTCAGCCCGGTTAGAGTACACGTCTGGGGGGCGTGTGGTCGCAAGTTCGAATCTTGTCACCCCGACCAAATAATGGGACAATATATATTGTCCCATTTTTGCGTCCAATACGTCTACGAGTTTCCTCAAAAACTTGATATAGTTGACTTTTGTAGTGTCAAAAAAGAATAATTTCAAGTTTGTTTTTTATATTTGCAATATTTGATGTATTTTTGCGAGAAAAAAAATATATATGCTTCCTACCCATCAAATTAAGTTTTTTAGTGGACGAGCTTCTCGCTATCTTGCAGAGAAAATAGCTTTGAGTTTTGGCTCAGAACTTGGGCAATGCTCAGTACTCAATTTTAGCGATGGAGAGTTCCAGCCTTCATTTGATGAAAGCGTAAGAGGAAGCACCGTTTTTATTATTCAATCCACATTTGCTCCGACCGAGAATTTATTTGAACTTCTACTTATGATAGATGCTGCAAAGCGCGCATCTGCTTATAAAGTGGTGGCGGTTATTCCTTATTTTGGTTGGGCTAGGCAAGATCGAAAGGATCGATCAAGAGTTTCAATTGGCGCAAAGTTAGTTGCAAATCTTCTTAGTGCAGCAGGAGTTGATAGGGTTATGACTATGGATTTACATGCAGATCAAATTCAAGGCTTTTTTGATGTTCCAGTTGATTTGCTTTACGCAAGTCGTGTATTTATTCCATATATTCGCAGTTTGCAATTAGAAAATTTATCAATTGCAGCACCAGATATGGGAGGAGCAAAACGCGCTAATATTTATGCTAAAATTTTAGCAACACCTATGATTATTTGTCATAAAAGTAGAGAAAAAGCGAATGTTGTTGGGGAACTTACTGCGATTGGAGAGGTTGAAGGTCGCAATATTATTATTTTAGATGATATGATAGATACTGCTGGCACTATCTCTAAGGCAGCAGACGTTTTAATGGAAAAAGGGGCAAGAAGTGTGAGAGCAATAGCCACTCATGCAGTGTTATCTGGAAAAGCTTATGAGCGAATTGAAAAATCGGCACTAGTGGAGGCTGTATTTACGGATTCTATTCCGTTAAATGATTGCAATTCTTTAGATAAAATTAAAGTGCTATCTTCTGCAGAGATGTTGGCTGATGTGATAAATAAAGTTTATCTAGGACAATCTATTAGTTCGCACTTTATCCCGAGTTAGAGAACTATTTTTGTGAAATCCATTTTATTTTTGTAAATTTACTCGCTTTTTAAAAAAGTGCATCGAACATTACGGCAAATGTCGTAAGGGTGTGATGGGGAATTTTTTATTATTCTGAGTAACACTTAATTTTTTATTAATGAAAACATTTGAATTAAAGGCTGTTGCGCGTACTGTGACAGGAAAAAAAAAGATAGCTGCTTTACGTGCAGAAAAAAATGTGCCTTGCACCATTTACGGAAATGGCGAGAATATTTTATTGACAGTAGCCTCTGCAGACTTGCGTCATTTGGTATATACGCCAAATGCCTATCTTGTGGACATTGATGTTGAAGGAAAAAAAGAAACTGTAGTAATGAGAGAATTACAGATTCATCCTGTAACTGATGAGGTTATGCACGTAGACTTCTATCGTGTTGATGAGAAAAAAGCGGTTGCAATTGAGATACCTGTTGTATTAGAGGGCAACTCTGACGGCGTAAAACAAGGCGGAAAATTGCAACATGTCTTACGAAAAATAAAAGTTTTAGCATTACCTAAGAATTTGCCAGATTTTCTTTCCGTAGATATTAATTCTCTTGGACTGGGAAAAAGTATTTTTGTTGGGGAAGTTTCTTTCCCTAATGTAACGATACTTACCCCTAAAAATGCCGTGA
The DNA here is from genome assembly GCA_051646985.1 of Bacteroidales bacterium. Classification (GTDB taxonomy): domain Bacteria; phylum Bacteroidota; class Bacteroidia; order Bacteroidales; family UBA932; genus JAITMY01. Next base: position 4,817 of record JBOFDL010000132.1, read on the forward strand.
TTTGTGCAGTGAAGATGACTCGTGCGGCCTTGGGAGCAGCAGCAGCTGCTGCGAATGCCAAAAAGAAATAATTTTCTTCAAGGCTTACTTATATGCCACAAAAGTGATACACTTTTGTGGCATTGTGTTATGTGCTGAATTAAAATAATATTTTTGCAATGAAATATTTAGTCGCTTGTTTGGGCAACATTGGGGCGGAATATATGGATACTCGCCATAATATTGGATTTAAAGTTGCAGATGCAATTGCTGTAGAAAATAGTGTCGTTTTTTCAGCGGAACGTTATGGTAGTATTGCGGAAATAAAATATAAAGGCCGCTGTATTATTTTGTTGAAGCCTTCTACCTATATGAATTTAAGTGGAACTGCCGTTAATTATTGGTTACAGAAAAAAAAAATTCCACTAGAAAATCTACTAGTTGTTCTTGATGATATTGCTATTCCTTTTTGCTCTCTTCGATTAAAAAATAAGGGAAGTGATGGAGGCCACAATGCTCTTAAAAATATAAATGAAGTTTTGGGACATAATAATTATGCACGTTTGCGTATGGGGATAGGTAATTCATTTCTTAAAGGGATGCAGGTAGATTATGTTCTGGGGAAGTGGACCAGAGAGGAGCAGGATACATTAAATCTTTTTTGTCTCAATGCTTATGATGCGATTTGCAGTTTTGTATTCCATGGCATTCAGCACACAATGAATATTGTGAATAAGCATGCAAAAAAAAATGAAAATAGGTAATTCTTCG
>JBOFDL010000133.1:0-4152 GCA_051646985.1 Bacteroidales bacterium
GGCAAGTATAATTTACAATATTACCTCGACCTAGCTCAGCGACTAGAAGATGAAGGCGCGCATATCCTTGCCATAAAAGACATGGCGGGCTTGCTCAAACCTTATACCGCCGCCAAATTGGTGACTGCCTTAAAAGAGAAAATTTCTATGCCTATCCATTTGCATACCCATGATACTTCGGGAATGCAGGCTGCCATGTATTTAAAAGCGATGGAGGCGGGCGTGGATATTGTTGATGTGTCATTAGCTTCGATGTCGGGATTAACTTCCCAGCCTAATTTTAATTCTTTGGTGGCGGCGATGAATGGACATGAACGCGGTGCGCACATTCATTCGAAGAGCCTAAATCAATTTTCTACCTATTGGGAAATTGTGAGAGAATACTACTATCCTTTTGAATCGGAGCTGAAAGCAGGTACGGCAGAGGTCTATGACCACGAGATACCGGGGGGGCAATATTCTAACCTCCTCCCACAAGCGCGCTCGCTAGGACTGGAAGATAAGTTTGAGACCATCAAAGAAAACTATGCCATTGTGAATAAAATGTTTGGTGACATTGTGAAAGTTACCCCTTCGTCAAAAGTGGTAGGGGACATGGCTTTGTTTATGACTTCCAATCAGTTAACGGAAGAGGAGGTGTACGCAAAAGGGGAGGCTTTGGCATTTCCTGAATCGGTGAAACAATTATTTCGCGGGGATTTGGGACAACCTGAAGGGGGCTTTCCACCCGTTTTGCAGCAGCTCATTTTAAAGAATGAAACACCCTATACCAACCGCCCGAATGAGCATCTTTTGCCGATAGACTTTGAAAAGGCTTTCCTTGATTTTCAACAACAATTCGACAAGGATTGTACCTTTTTGGACTTCTTGTCATTTAAAATGTACCCTAAAGTATTTGAAGAATATCATGCGTTTAAAAAGGAATACGGTGATGTATCAAAATTACCTAGCCAACCTTTTTTCTATCAGATGAATTCAAATGAAGAAATCTTAGTGGAGATTGTGAAAGGTAAGCGTTTATTGATTCGTTATATGTATATGACTGAGGCAAATGAGGACGGTGAACGCGATGTGTTCTTTAAGATTAATGGGCAAACGCGCTCGGTTCATATTAAGGATAGGGCGATTAAAGTAGCAAAAGAAGTACATCGAAAAGCACAAAACCCAAATGAAGTAGGCGCGCCTTTACAAGGAAAACTTGCCAAGCTCTTAGTGAAAGAAGGGGATAAAGTGGTTAAAAATCAAGCCCTATTTGTGGTAGAGGCAATGAAAATGGAAACAACTGTTACGGCAAATCAAGCTGCCACTATTTCACAAGTAATTATCAAAGAGGGTCTTATGCTTGCACAAGACGATTGTGTGTTGGTACTATCAACTTAAGTTGAAAGCGTAAACAAAGCCCAACTATCCCTACTTTATAAAGCTCCTTTTTATAAAAAAATATCGTTCTTTCATTTTCCCAAAAAAAATGCAGCAGCATCTATACAAGTATCGGCTTCAGTGCTTCTTGTATAGGTGCTGTTTTGTTTAAAATAGGGCAAACAAAACCTAGCTTTTCCTTCTTGATTTGGCTTAAATATTCCTATAAAAAAGGGAAGGCTATAAAAACTGTTTAGCATATCCTTTCACAAAAATGTAAGGGTATAAAAAATGACTGAAATGCTTTTTCCTAAAAATATCAATCTATAAATAGTTATCAAAATACCCTTTCACAAAGATGTAAGGCAATAAATAATCGTCAAGATACCCTTTCACAAAGATGTAAGGCTATAAATAATGTTCTTGATACCCTTACACAAAAAAAGCGTTCTGAATTTTCTAAAAAGTTCAGAACGCTTTTTTTATGCTGTAATATATTTCTTTTTTTCCTTTCTCAATTCAGAAGAATCTATACAATAAACATTTCAAAAAATAGTAACTGTTATTCTCGTGCTAGTTGTATAGATGCAACTGCATAGAATATGGGAAAAAGTGCATTAATCTTATTATCACCACGCTACCAATTCAGAAGAATCTATACAACAAACATTTCAAAATACTAGTTGTGTGGATTCGGCTGAATTAATAGAAGGTATGTTTTATTATATTAAAGAATCTTGATTGATTAAAAAAGAGTATAAATTGCTTTAAACTACTATAGTTTGTATCCTCACAAACAATTTTGCCCCTATTTGTGAGGACACAAACAGGGGCAAAATGATATTATTTCTCTCTCTCTTATTTTCGCTTAAATAAATACACTTGCGAATCTACAAACGGGTCCACGTTAAGCTGAACACTTTGTATTTTCCTCCCTTTCGGATTGAAGACAGCCAAGCATTTCCCCATCACGGGGCTAGAAAAAGTACATTTAAAGGTATCTCCCGAAAGATGTTCTAAATACCCCGTCATGGTAGGGTGTGCAGAAAAGTGTATGAACATCTTCCCATATTCCATCTTGACCGTAATCGCGCCGTATAGCTCATGCGTATAATTACCTAAGTATTTTTCAGGCATTTGGGACATGGGCAGATGTGCGGTGCGCAAAGAATCTTCTTTTTTCTTCTCTTCCTTTAATTCCCATTCGCGCCCTATGGGGACATTCTTGAATATCGTATTGTGCCAATTCTGTGGCGGATAGTATCGGTAGAAGTCCAATAATTGGTAAAGCAGCTCTTGAAAGAGGGAGTTCTGCACATTATTCGTGAGTACGACCACGCCGAAATTGTCCTCTGGTACAAAAGCTGTCAAAGAGCCAAAGCCGTCTGCGCCCCCTGTGTGACGATATACCGCCCGCCCACCATAATCAAATGTCTCCCAACCCAATCCATACAAGGCATAATGGCGCATCGGAAACCGCTTGCGATTTACTTCACCACTTACAATTTGGGGTTTGCGGGTTTCGGCAAGAACAGGATAGGGGACAATTCTTTTTCCTTCATATCTGCCACTATCTAGCTGCATCAACAACCAATTTGCCATGTCCTTAGCAGAAGAGTTGATGCTGGCTGCGGGTCCTAAGTTATCTGCATTGCCCCAAGGAATGACCGCAATGTCGCTTTTTTCACCTATATGATAAGTAATTTGGTGTGGCTGCGCTAAATTGGATTGCTTCATTGTTTCGGGGAAGGTACTGAATGTTCGATTCATGCGCATGGGCTTAAAAAAGTGGTGCTTCAGGTAGTCGTCCCAAGTAGTATCCTTTGCTGCAAGGGGGATAATTTCGCCTGCGGTGAGGTAAGCAGAATTGCAGTAACCATATTGGGCGCGAAAACTATACTTCGGCTCCATAAACCGCATCTTGTAGATGATTTCTTGGCGTGTGTTCTTTGAATCCCAATAGCAAAAGTCGCCTTGAAAGGTCTCAAAGCCAATGCGATGGCATAGCATATCACGAATGGTAACCTCTCTCAAAGCGAGTTTGTCCTTCAACTGAAAATCGGGCATCCACTTCGTTATTTTGTCATCTAAGGATAACTTTCCTTGGTACTGTAAATTTGCGAGAGAGGTAGCTGTGAAGGCTTTGGAGTTAGATGCAATAGCAAAAATGGTGTTTTCATCTACTTTTTCAGGCTTGCCCACTTCCCGCAGTCCATACCCTTTTAGATGGACAACCTTGCCATCTTTTACCACAGCTACCGCCACGCCGGGTATGTCCCAGTCTATCATTCCCTTTTCAATAAAGGCATCAATACTATCAGGAATGAAATAGTTTTGTGCATAAAGGCTTGAAAAACAAAGCCCTGTCAAAAAAAGTCCTAAGAAGTGCTTTTTCATTGGATATAAATGTTGAAAAATATAGAACGAAATAACAAAAAATTTGAGAGAGGCGAAAGGTAAATTTGTAGGAAAGATAAAAAAAACATTCTTAGCACAGATTTTACCTGACTAAGAATGTTTTATGCCCACCTATTCACTTTATAGCAAACTACTCTTTGGTAATTTTTCCATTGGTGGTCGTTCCGTTGTTTACGATGCGATAAAAATAAGTGCCAGCAGCTAGTTTTGAAACATCTATTTTGTATAAACTAGAAGTCGTAACGTCCCATTCATGTTGGGTAACTACTTGTCCTAGTGAATTATAGAGTTTGAAATGGGTAAGCCCAATTCCGCCTTGCACATCTATCGTTAGCTCCGTTTTGAAAGGATTTGGATAAACGAGAATGTTCCCTA
>JBOFDL010000134.1:0-8063 GCA_051646985.1 Bacteroidales bacterium
TTTTTACAATCAAAAAATAGTTGAAGTTTTTTTCCATTATTTTCTAAAAATAGAGGCTCACTTAAATTACGCGATTTTTTGTTTTTCTTGCACCAGTTCAATTCATTTAGTATGCAGTAACGAGTTGTCATTAATGCAAACTTCTCGAAGGATTTTTGTAGTTCGTATCCTATTGATATTTTTTGTACTTGATGTCGCTTGTAAAATAGTTCTGCAAGTTTATTGAGTACATTTCCATTAAATGAAAGTTCTTTTTCGGGATAAGGGATATTGTTTTTTACGATTGGATTTTGTTTAAAGTTATAATTTTGTTTGCGTTTTTGTTCGAGGAGTGTAATAATTTCACGGCGATAAATATTCAGTTCACTAATGGTGTAGAAGCCAGAGGTATTAGGATTGAGGCGTATTTTTGTACAATAGAAATTCTTTTCTTTTATTTTTTCAAATTGTTGTTGAATAGTATTTTTTACTTTTTCAATACTCTTTGCTTTAACGTGCTTTTTTTTAAAGCAAACATTCACACTAATTTCATCTTCATCGACAGCTGTAATACTAATCTCACTTTCTGTTTCAGAGAAGATAAATTCGAGTTGAATTAAGCGTTGAGCCGTATTTGGACGTAATAAATTTCGTTGAAAAACAAAGTCAAAATTTCGAAATACTTGACTTCCAATTATATCCCTTGGAATTTTTTGAATATGTATTTTATTGCCTTCTACCTTATTGATATTAGTTCCTTGTAATTGGTTTTTTTTATCAAAAAAGATAATTCCATCACCTGCATTAAGAGGGCTTTTTTGTGCATTTAATATGATGCTATTTTTTTCAACACGCAGTATATTTCCAATATATTCACCAACAGATTTTGCTGTATTTAATGAGGCTATTTGTTGATTGAAGGCTGAAAAGTAGGATGTGAAGCCTCGCGAAAATGTTTTGTGAGGATTTGGTTCAAAACTGTAAACTATTTTTCCTGAAGAACAATTTTTTTTACCAAAAAACAGTTTGTCAATATTTTTTCGATATAATGTAACAACGTTTTTTACATAAGCAATATCCTTTAATCGACCTTCAATTTTAAAAGAACAAACTCCTGCATTAACTAATGTCTGTAGATGTTCACTTAAATTCAAATCTTTAAGAGATAATAGGTGTTTATTCTTAATTAAACATACACCCTCGTTATCTATCAAGTTATATGATGAACGACAAGCCTGTGCACAGGCGCCACGATTGGCACTTCGTCCAGTTAAGGCATGACTTAAATAACATTGTCCGCTGTAGGATACGCACAATGCTCCATGTACAAAAGCCTCTAATTCTACGTTACTTATTTTATGAATTTCTGCTATTTGTTGTGGAGATAATTCACGAGCAAGTATTATGCGTGCAAATCCAACATCGTGTAAAAATTTTATTTTTTCGGGAGTAGTATTGTGTGTTTGTGTAGAAGCGTGTAGTGGAATAGGAGGTAAATCCATTTCTAAAAAAGCCATATCTTGTATAATAAGAGCATCTGCTCCCATTTCGTAAAGTTTAACAGCTGTATTTTTAGCCTCTTCTAATTCGTTATCATACAAAAGTGTATTGAGTGCAACAAATATTTTTGTTTTATAACGATGGGCATATTTAATAGTTTCTTCTATTTCTCTGAGTGTATTTCCAGCCGCTTGTCGTGCACTAAATTTTGGCGCACCAATATACACAGCATCTGCACCATGATTAACAGCTGCTATGGCTATTTCAAGATTTTTTGCGGGAGCAAGTAGTTCAGGCTTCAATAATTTATAACAATCCTTTTAAGATTGGGCAGGATTTTTGAATTACACGGATAAAATAATTATTGCTTTAGTCTTCTTTTTGGATTTCACCAATAATTGTTCCACCACCTATGTTTATGTTTTTAGCATGCTTTATAACCACCTCTTTTACACCTGCATCAATTGCATTAAATGCATTGTCGATTTTAGGTATCATCCCTCCTGAAATGATACCATTACCTTTATATTGTTCATAAAGTTCTTTATTAATATGCGAAATTGCACTATTCTCATCATTTGGATTACTTAGAACTCCATTTTTTTCAAAGCAATAAATTAGTCTTGTAGGCATTATATGGCACATACTCATTGCAATAGATGAGGCAATTGTATCAGCATTACTATTGAGGAGTCCACCTTTTCCGTCGTGTGTAATGGCAGAAAATACAGGGGTAAAGTTTTGCTCAAACAGTAATTGTATCATTTTTACATTTACGTTGCGATGATTAACATCCCCCACACATCCATAGTCAACAGGTATAGGATTACGACGAATGGCCGGTATTACGTTAGCATCAACTCCTGAAAGTCCAATTGCAGTACAATTACGAGCAAGAAGTTTTGCTACAATATTTTTATTTATCCAACCAGCATACACCATAGTTACGATCTTGAGGGTTTCTTCATCAGTAATACGCCTTCCATCTATCATTTGAGTAGAAATGTTTAATTTTTCAGCAATTTGTGTTGCTAACTTTCCACCTCCGTGTATCAATATTTTGAAGCCTCGAATTGCTGCAAAATCATCCAGAAATTGAACAAAAGCTTGTTCATCATCAATTACATTCCCACCAATCTTTACAACATTAAGCATATCATTAGGTATAATTTGTTTTTTGTACCTTTGCCAAGGCATGACAATCTACCCACAAAGGTACTATTTTTTCAAAAAACATTTTTAAGATTATGTATCCAGAAAACATTGGTTATATTGCTACATTTTTTCTTGTACTTTCTTTTCTATTTAAGAATGTATTATGGATAAGAATTGTAAATACAATAGGATGTTTAACTTTTTGTACTTATAGTGTTATTATTGGAGCATGGCCTGTATTTATTGGCAATGCTTTTATTATTTTAATCAATTTATACCATTTACTTATAGTACCTCGCTTGGCAAAAAAATAATTATACAAAATGGATAAACATAAATTAAAAATTGGACTTTTTGGATTTGGGACAGTAGGAGAAGGCTTGTATCATGTACTTCAAAGAAGTAACACTGTAGATGCCTGTATTAAGCGAATTTGTGTGAGAGATATACATAAAAAACGCACACTTGATGCCTCATATTTTACGGTAGATGAGCATAGTATTTTGAAAGATCCAGAGATTAACTTAGTGGTGGAACTTATTGATAATGCGCAGGACTCTTATCGCATCGTTAAAACTGCAATGCAAAATGGAAAAAGTGTAGTAAGTGGAAATAAAGCAATGCTTGCCGTTCACATGGAGGAGATGATTGCTTTACAAAAACAACATAATGTATCTTTACTGTATGATGCTTCTGCTTGTGGAAGTATTCCCGTTATTCGCAACTTAGAGGAGTATTATGATAATGATTTATTGAGTTCAGTTACAGGAATCTTGAATGGTTCATCGAACTATATTTTGACAAAAATTTTCAACTTTGAAGAAACATATGAAAATGCACTTAAAGAAGCACAAGACTTAGGATTTGCTGAAAGTAATCCCTCGTTTGACGTTGACGGCTTTGATTCATTATATAAACTCGTAATTCTAACATTACATGCTTTTGGTACGATTGTACAGCCCAAAGATGTATTTAATTTTGGCATATCTAATTTGCAAGACTTTGATGTTAAATTTGCACGAGAAAAAGGTCGCAAAATAAAACTTGTGGCACGCGTTGGGAAAGTTTCAGATGACAAAATAACCCTCTATGTAATGCCTCGAATGTTGACTCCTGATTTATACATTTACGGGGTAGAAGAGGAGTATAATGGCGTAGTTATTCGTGGAGAATTTTATGACAAGCAGTTTATGTTTGGCAAAGGAGCAGGAGGTTTTCCAACAGGCTCAGCAGTGCTTTCAGACATTACTGCGCAGTTGCATGATTATCGCTATGAATACAAAAAATACAATCAACTATATCCACCTCAATATGTTACTGATAATTTGGTGGAAATATACCTACGCTATAGCACTATTGCCGATTTTGAGCAGTTTCAATTTTCTGAAATTTCTGAAACATATACTTGCAGGCAGTATTCCTATGTTATAGGGAAGATCTCTCTTAAATATTTACTTTCTCTTAAAGAGCGATTGTCAAAAATGAACGTTTTTATTGCATCAATGTCTTAACAATAAATACGCCAATTTTGAGTACCGAAACATTATATAGTATAGCACTTAGTTTGGTAACAGGAGTAGGCAGTATTACTGCAAAAAAATTGATAAATTATTGTGGAAGTGCAGAAGCAGTATTTAAGGCATCCGCAAAAGAATTTCAACCAAACTCTGCTATTGCTAAAGCCTTGAGGAATGCAACTCAACTTTCACAAACAATTGATAGAGCAAAAAAAGAAATAGATTTTGCTGAAAAAAACGAAATAAAAATACTCCACTATCTAAATGAGAATTATCCAAAACGCCTAAAAACCTGTGAGGATAGTCCTATTATACTTTATCAAAAAGGAAACACAAATCTAAATACGTCAAAAATACTAAGCATTGTTGGTACACGCAAAGCCACAGATTATGGCAAGGAACAATGTGAGAGGATAATTACTACACTTTCAAAACAAGGATATAGCCCGATTATAGTAAGTGGCTTAGCTTTTGGTATAGATATTTGTGCACATCGAGCAGCACTAAAAAATAAACTACTAACGGTTGCTATTCTAGGACATGGCTTAGACAAGATTTATCCATCAGAACACTCTTTTACTGCAAAAGAAATGTTACAAAATAGTGGAGCACTACTTAGTGACTTTACATCAAATTGCAAAATGCACGCCACGAATTTTGTAAGTCGTAATCGTATTGTAGCAGGTATTTCAGATGCTACTTTAGTGATAGAGTCAGGTTTAGAGGGAGGCTCTTTAACCACAGCCAATATGGCGTTTGATTATGCTCGAGATGTACTGGCATTACCGGGTAGAGTGGGGGATACTTATTCGCAGGGGTGTTTGCATCTTATTCGGGCAAATAAAGCAAGCCTTGTAAGTTCTGCTGAAGATATTGCTTATACTTTAGGTTGGGATGTATCCACCCCTAAAACAGTACAATTACCTATTTTTCCAAAAGATTTATCGGAAATAGAACAACAAATTTTACATTTTTTAGAACAATACCCCGAACCACAAAGTATTGATATTATTTGTCGAAATACAGGACTATCTATGCCAACAGTATCAGCAAATTTACTCAATTTGGAGTTTAGTGGATTGATAAAATCATTATCGGGAAAAACTTTTGCACTTGTCAATTAATTTATACAACAAATTGATTAAAATATAAAAATACTGTTTGTGAAAAATATATTTCTCTTTATACTTTTTTTTAGCATAACACCTTTACTCTTTGCCGAGATAATAAGTAAAGATATAGACCCTAAGCAAGGAGGTATAGGAGTTTTAATTTTTATCATTACATCTTTTTTGATAACGATAATTAAAAAAATTAAGAATAGGAGGAATGAGTAATTGAGAAAAAAATTCTCCTCATGTTAATGTATATTTTGTTTATAAAAAAAACCTAAATGAGTTGTTTAATTACTCATTTAGGTTTTCAAAAGGAGTTACGATTTTCTTATTGACACTTCAATCTTTTGATTGCACCGTCAGCGTTGGTTTTATCGCTATCCGAAGCAGGCACTTGCTTATAGTTTTCACATGCTTTTTGAGTGTTTCCTTGTTGCTCAAAAGCATAAGCAAGTTGATAAAATATTTTAGCACGCATATTGTCTCTTTTTTCGAGGGTCAAAGCAGTTTCTCCAGCAGTTATAGCATCTTCCCATTGGCTATTGTTATTTGCAGCAATGGTTACTTGTAAACGAACATCGGGGTCATTTTCATCGTATTTTACAGCAGCATTAAAGTTATTGTAGGCATCTGCAAATTGTTTATTATCTTTTGCTTCTTGTCCTCTTTTAAGGAGTAGATTTTTGGCCGCTTTACGGGCTTCATTTGCGTCACTAGGTTGATTTGTGCGCATTGCAATCTCCATAGTTTTATCAAATGCGATTAAAGCATTATCAATACTATCAATTTTAACAAGCGCAGCTCCTAAAGCAAGGTGAATTTTTGACACATTTGCATTAAGTTCAATTGCTTTTTGATAGTCATAAATTGCTTCTACAAAAAGATTATTTTTTAAATTTTCATTTCCCATAGCAAAGTATAGGTTAGGCAGAGCACGATTAATGCGATTTAGGCTTTTATCATCTTTATAGAGGGTGGCAGCAGTTTGTGCTTTAACCATTTTTTTGAGGGCTCTATCAAAGTCGCTTTTTTTGAAGAATTCTTCGGCAGCCTTCATCCATACACGAATAACTCCATCTTGTGCATTTTTACGCACCTCATTCGCTTCATCACCGACTTCATTTGCTATGCTAATTGCTCGTTCAAATGCAGTGACTGCTTCATTTGTTTTATGCGCAGTTACTTTAGCGACTGCTTCTTTGTATGCTTCAATTGCTTCATTGGTAGTTTGTGCATATGCACCGAAAGCAAAAAGTACACTGCAAAGAGTAAGATTAAAAATACGTTTCATAACTAACTGATTAATATTAAATAAATTTGATAAGCGATGCCAAAGATAAATACTTTTATGTCAAACTCAAAAATTTCAAAAAAAGATAATTTTATCAAGATTAAAAGAACTCATTATCTATTTTTTTCTTTTGTTTACTCTTTCCAAAATTATCAAGAGTTCCAGAATTTTGTTCACTTTCGTAGGTATTACAATTAAGGTTTACTTTACGCAAATTTAGAGGAGCTTCAAAGTTTGTATTTTCGGAAATTCCCAAAGATTTATCGGCATAAACTTTTTGTAAAAACATACCAAATATTGGCAATGCGGAATTTGAGCCGCCACCTGTTCTAAGGCTTTCAAAGTGCACGGTTCTATCATCACATCCCACCCATACACCTCCTGCGAGTTGTGGAGTAATTCCCATAAACCAACCATCGGATTGATTTTGTGTTGTACCTGTTTTACCGCCAATTTGTCCTTGTAGAGCATATACATTTTTCAACCTTATGGCCGTTCCGTTTGTTACGACAGCTTGCAGGAGATTTGTCATTAGATAAGCGGTTTGTTCGCTGATTGCCTCTGTTTGATGAGTTGTTGTAAAGTTTGCGAGCATATTTCCATTACGGTCTTCGATTCGAGTTACCATTTGTGGCATAACTTTTACACCTTTGTTAGCAAAGGTTGAATATGCATTTACCATTTCATAGACAGAAACCTCTGCAGTTCCTAAGAACACGGAGTTTACTGCAGGTATATGACTATTTATTCCCATTTTATGGCATATTTCGACCAAGTTTTGGGGATTAAATTGTTTAATTAACCAGGCAGATATATTGTTAACACTTAGAGAAAGTCCCCATTTAAGGGTTACCATTTTACCATCTTGTGAGGTAGCGGAGGCATTTTTTGGTGTCCAAGTTGTATTACCCTCGGTAAATGTTTGTGGTATATTGGGTACTTTATCGCAGGGGTGATATCCCTCTTGCATTGCGAGGGTGTATAAAAAGGGTTTTATAACCGAGCCAATTTGTCGTTTTCCTTGTTTTACCATATCATACTTAAAGTACTTGAAGTTTGGACCCCCTACATAGGCTTTAATGTGTCCATTTGTTGGACTCATTACCATGAATGAGGCTCGCAAGAAGGCTTTATAGTATTTGATAGAATCGAGGGGCGACATTTTGACTTCAAGTTCACCTTTATCCCAAGTAAAGATGGTCATTGTGATGGCTTTATTGAAGTTATCAATAATTCTATCAATAGACCAGCCTTCTTTATTCAAGAGGCGATAGCGTTCGGTTTGTTTAATGGCCCGAATAATAAGTTCTTCTTCTTGTTCTTTGTTTATTGAGGAGCCGAATATACGTCCACCCTTTGTTTTGATCTCGTGGTTTAATGCAGGCTGTAGAGTATATTTAAGATGTTCAATAAGAGCATCTTCCGCATATTGTTGCATTTTTGAGTTTACGGTAGTATATATTTTCAATCCATCTCGATTGATATCATAAGGTGTACCGTCAGGCT
>JBOFDL010000135.1:0-3593 GCA_051646985.1 Bacteroidales bacterium
CATAGTTATAGAAATTTATCTGCATAGTTATGCAAATATATTTTCATAGTTATGCAAATTTATCTGCATAGTTATACAAATAAAATTTCATAACGATAGAAATACATATCAGAACTAACTCCTTGACTTTTCCGAAAAATTAGCATGTACTACTTACCTTTGTAGTCCCCAAGCCCCCGATAATTCCAATTCGTAAAGCCACCAATCAACTAAACAAAAAAGACCTAAAAAAAATGAAAACAAGTATTGCCCTAAATAATATTACTCGGAGTCTATAAAAAAACCTAATGAAGGATACTCTCTATGATATCACGAGAACTCGACAAACACAAACTCTGCTCTACAAAAGACATCAACCAGTTGATCTAATACTCCAACTAGAAATCTCCATCGAACCATACCTAATGAAGCATTGAAAATAATGAAATTGACTCCAATACAAACCCTCGTAGTCGTAGATAATACACAAACCTCAGAAACTATTGCAATAGATTGCCGCATTCATATAATCCAGAGAATTTTAACCCACCCAAAAATATTACCCATTTAAAAATCCTATAATCCTTCCATTCAACGTTTTTGGACAAATGCAAAAAATGTATTACCTTCGTCCGCTTACTTTGCAATTATGCAATAATAAGGTATGAATAAATTAAACAAATATACAATCCCTTATACAGAACTCTCTCTTGGCAAACATCACTTTGAGATGCAGATTGAGAGCGCATTCTTTGCACAATTTGAATTTTCAGAAATTACAGACAGCAAAGTGATGGTCGAAATTGAAGCAGAGAAAACAAACTATATACTTCGCCTAATGCTCCAAATTAATGGAGAAGTAAGTTTGCCCTGTGATAGATGCTTAGATTATTATTGGGAAACTATATCCGTAAATCAATCAGTTTTAGTTAAAACTACCCAAGAAGAAGAAGCCAATTTTGAAGGAGAAGAAGAAGTAATATACCTTTCTGCAAACGAATCAGCAATAGATTTATCCCAATTTATTTATGAAACAATTTGCCTAGATTTACCATTACAACGCTTGCATTATGATGACGAAAAAGGAAACAGCACTTGTAACAAAGTTATGCTTGAAAAATTAAAATCACTCCAACCGTCAACAGAAAATAAAAGCGAAGTGTGGCGTAAAATAAAAGAATTTGAAACCTTAATTTAAAATAAATATTAGAAAATGGCACATCCTAAGTCGAGAATTTCAAAGCAACGTCGTAATAAACGAAGAACCCATTATAAAGCGGTAGCACCTACCATTGCCGCTTGTTCAAACTGCGGCTCTGCAACCCTTTTTCACCGTATTTGTCCTGAATGTGGATTTTACAGAGGTAAATTAGTCATAGATAAAGGCGCAACCGCTTAACATAAAAAAACAAATCCATGAAAATTGGTATTGACGTAATGGGAGGCGATAATGCTCCTGATGCTGTTGTACAAGGAGTAGTGTTAGCGCACAAAGAACTTTCCGAAGAAGCCCGAATGGTGCTTTTTGGAAATAAAGAAAAAATAGAATCCACCTTAAACGAATTGCATTTCGACACTTCGCTTATTGACATTGTTCCTACGACAGAAGTGTTAGAAATGAGCGACCATCCCGCTAAGGGATTTCAGCAAAAACCAAACTCAAGTATTGCCGTTGGCTTTCATGCCCTTGCAAAAAAAGAAATAGACGGATTTGCAAGTGCCGGAAGTACAGGCGCAATGCTCGTGGGCGCAATGTACACTATTAAGGCAATTGACGGCATTATGCGCCCTTGCATACCTACATTCATACCCCAACTAAACGGAGGATGTACACTGCTTGTAGATGCAGGATTAAATGCAGACTGCAAACCAGAAATGCTTTGTCAATTTGGTATTCTAGGCTCCATATATATGAAAAACATTTTGAATGTTGCAAATCCAAGAGTCGCATTACTCAGCAATGGTTCAGAAGAAGAAAAAGGCAATATCCTTACGCAAGAAACACACGCCTTAATGAAAGACTTAAAAAACTTGAATTTTGTCGGAAATATTGAAGGAAATAAATTATTCTCAGCAAACTCAGTTGACGTCGTTGTATGTGACGGCTTTGTGGGGAATATTGTTTTAAAACAAGCAGAGGCGATGTATGTTATTACTCAAAAGCAAGGGATTAAAAATGAATTTTTTGATCGCTTTAACTATGAGTTATATGGCGGCACTCCAGTTTTAGGCGTAAACTCAACAGTAATTATAGGGCATGGGCATTCGACCGCACAAGCTATAAAGAACATGATTTTACAAACCGAAAATGTTATAAAAGCACAATTAGCTTCAAAATTCAAAAACGCACTTAATACGAATGGCTAAAACGATTGCAGCAATTACAGGGGTTGGAGGCTATGTCCCAGAATACGTCCTTACGAATGAAGAACTCAGCCGTATGGTTGATACGACTGATGAATGGATAATTTCGCATATGGGAATTAAAGAGCGTCGCATTTTAAAAGGCGCAGGCAAAGCAACCTCAGATATGGCCGTAGAAGCGGTAAAAGACCTATTTGCTAAAACCGGATGTAAACCTGAAGAGATAGACATGCTAATTTGGTGTGGAGTTACGCCAGATATGCCATTTCCCTCGACAGCTAATATTATTAGTGATAAATTGGGAATAACAAACTCCTTTGGCTATGATATAAATGCAGCTTGCTCAAGTTTTTTATATGGATTAGTAACAGCCTCAAAATTTGTAGAATCGGGCAGTCATAAAAAAGTAATTGTGATTGGAGCAGATAAAATGTCCTCCGTTGTTGATTATACAGACCGCACAACTTGCCCTATTTTTGGAGATGGAGCCGGAGCCGTGCTTTTAGAACCGAGCAAAAACGGACATGGCTTACAAGATGCAATGATGCATGTTGATGGTTCTGGACGAAAACATTTATTTTTATCTGCAGGCGGCTCACAACTACCAGCAACACTTGATACCGTTATTAAACGTCAGCACTACATTTATCAAGAAGGGCAACCCGTATTTAAAGCAGCAGTTACGAATATGAGCGATACGGCAGTTGCAATGATGAATAAACATAATTTGAAAGGAGAAGATGTCGCTTGGCTAATTCCACATCAAGCGAATATGCGTATTATTGATGCTTGCGCTCGTCGCATGGAGGTTACTAAAGAAAAAGTAATGATTAACATTGAAAAATATGGTAACACTACTGCTGCAACTATTCCTCTTTGCTTGTGGGACTACGAAAAGAAATTGAAAAAAGGCGACAATTTAATTATGGCAACCTTTGGCGCTGGATTTACTTGGGGAGCAGTGTATCTTACATGGGGATACGATCCTAAATAAACGCCTTAAATATTAAGGAGGCCTCATAGTTCAAGGGATAGAACGGAAGTTTCCTAAACTTTAAATACAGGTTCGAGTCCTGTTGAGGCTACACAGTTGACTTGACTCTCAAGGAGCATTGTCATAGAAATAGGGACTAAATTGGGGAATAGATACAACCGATTTAGTCTTATTTTTTATTCAGATATATCATTAACGAGTATTATAATTTTATTTAAGAGATAGAACCTATGAAGAATTTTCCTAGAGCATTTTG
>JBOFDL010000136.1:0-13215 GCA_051646985.1 Bacteroidales bacterium
TTTTTTACCTGTATTTTTTTACTTTTTGGGACTCTCTACATTGCTAAAGCGCAAGACTTAACCTCTCCCGATGGCAAGTTAGTTATGAAATTTGAGATGCAAGGGACTACACCTACGTACAAACTTACCTATAAAGGAAAAGAAGTGATTAAGCAAAGTAAGTTAGGCTTGGAACTAAAAAACAAACACGCTAACCTTTCCTTTGGCACAGAAATGGACAAATCAACTCCAAAAGACCCAAAAACATCACTGTATGATGGATTTACTGTGGAGTCTATTAAAACGGCAAACTATGATGAAACTTGGAAGCCTGTATGGGGAGAGTTGAGTAATATTCGCAACAACTACAGTGAATTGTTTGTTACTCTTAGTCAATCCTCAACTAATAGAAAACTTGCAATTCGTTTCCGCTTGTTTGACGATGGATTAGGATTCCGTTATGAGTTTCCTGAACAAAAAGAACTTACTTACTTCATCATTAAAGAGGAGAAAACACAGTTCGCTCTAACTGAGGATATGACTGCCTACTGGCTACCTGGGGATTACGATACGCAGGAGTATGATTATACGACATCTAAACTCTCTGAGGTGCGCAAGTTATTCAGAATCGTAGTAACTGAGAATGCTTCACAAAAGCAATTTTCAGAAACAGGATTGCAGACTCCACTAATGCTCAAAACGAATGATAATATCTACATCAATATTCATGAGGCAGCTTTGGTGGACTACTCTTGTATGTCACTCAATTTGAATGATAGTTCTATGGTATTAGAGTCATGGCTTACTCCTGATGCGATTGGCGATAAGGGCTATATGCAAGCACCTTGTATGTCACCATGGCGTACTATTGTAATAAGTGATGATGCTCGTGATATTCTTGCGTCAAAACTTATCCTTAATCTTAATGAGCCTTGTAAAATTAAAGATGTGTCGTGGATTAAACCTGTAAAGTACATTGGTGTATGGTGGGAGCTCATTACGGGTAAAAGCAGTTGGTCATACACTGATTTGACATCAGTACAGTTGGGTAAGACAAACTTTGCCACCTCTAAGCCTAATGGTCGCCATGGAGCTAATAACGAAAATGTAAAAAAATACATAGACTTTGCGGCAGAACATGGATTTGATCAAGTATTAGTAGAGGGTTGGAATGTAGGTTGGGAGGATTGGTTTGGAAACTCTAAAGACGATGTTTTTGATTTTGTTACTCCCTATCCTGACTTTAATGTAACTATGCTTCGAGACTATGCTAAAAGCAAAGGAGTCCGCATTATGATGCATCACGAAACATCAAGTTCTGCACGTAACTATGAACGACATATTGATACTGCCTTCAAATTCATGGTAAACAACAATTATAATGCGGTAAAAACAGGTTATGTGGGAGACATTATTCCTCGTGGTGAAACGCACTACGGACAATGGATGGTAAATCACTACATGTATGCGGTAAAAAAGGCAGCAGATTATAAAATCATGCTTAATGCACATGAGGCTGTACGTCCTACAGGTTTACATCGTACCTACCCTAATATGTTAGGGCAAGAGTCGGCACGAGGTGGAGAATATCAATCATTTGGAGGGAACAAGCCAAATCATGCGACTTTGATACCATTTACTCGCCTTATGGGTGGACCAATGGATTACACGCCTGGTATTTTTGAAGGAGATTTGACAAAAAACAATCCTAATAATCACTCTCCTTTTAATGGCACATTATGTAACCAATTAGCACATTATGTAACTATGTATAGCCCATTGCAAATGGCTGCTGACTTACCTGAGCACTATCAAAAATTTATGGATGCATTTCAATTCATTAAAGATGTAGTCGTAGATTGGGATACAAGTATTTATCTTGAGGCGGAGCCAGGTGAATACATCACAGCAGCACGCAAAGCAAAGGGTTCAAGCAGTTGGTTTGTGGGTAATGTGTGTGGAGAAAAAGGCTTTACCTCAAACATAGTTTTTGATTTTCTTGATGCAGGAAAAACCTATATTGCAACGATATATAGTGACGGTAAAGATGCTCACTACAATAAAAACCGTCAAGCATATACCATACGCAAGGGAATTGTTACAAATAAAAGTAAATTAAAACAACTTTCTGCACCAGGTGGTGGATTTGCAATTAGTATTATAGAAGCAGACAAACTTGCAACTAAAGGCTTGAAGAAATTGTAGTTTATACTTTTAACTTGCTATTGAAGGTTATAGCACCCTTAAAAAGGTTCACGTGCGAGTTTTTTAAGGGTTTATCTGCCACAAACCATAGCGTTTAATTAATGTTTTATGGAACTCTCTTTAGTTATTAGTTTTGTGGGAAGAACAATGGTTTTTGCCATCAATTTTTCTTCAGAATTTATTTGCATAAGGCAGTGTTCCATTGCAATTTTTCCCATTTTAAAGGCTGGCTGACTAACGCTACTCAAGTTGGGCTCAACTATAAGTGCTATAATACTGTCTGAGAAACCCACTATGGCTACATCTTGTGGAATTTGTAATTGTGCTTGCTTTAATATATGCATAGCGCCTGCTGCAGTAAAATCATTAACAGCAAAAATTGCATCAAACTCTATCTTGCTACTTAGTAATTTTTTTGTTGCATCAAATCCTTTCTCCAAACTATCTGCCTCTAGTATAAGTTGAGGATTCACAGTTATTCCATTTTCTGTTAGTGCCTGTTTATAGCCTTCAAGTCGATTTCTAAAGATTTTTACATTTTGTGGCCCACAAAAATGTGCGACTTTTCGACAGCCCTGTTGCACTAAATGCATTGTTGCATCATATGCACCCTTATAGTCGTCAACAGTAATATGTGTTGCATCAACATCATTAGCCACTCTGTCAAATAGCACAAGAGGCACCTTGTTCTCAATCAGTTTTTGAAAATGACAGTAGTTATTTGTTTCCAAAGATACTGAGGCTAATATGCCATCTACCCTACCTTTAATCATGTTTTCTACCGCAATTATTTCTTTTGATAACTGCTCACTACTTTGTGCCAACATCAAACTATAGCCATGCTTTTCAGCTACGGTTTCTATACCTGTAATAATCGATGAAAAAAAATAACTCATTATATTAGGTACAATCACCCCAACTATATGACTTTGTTTGGTTCTTAAACTTAATGCAACCGGATTAGGAGTATAGTTTAAGCGTTTTGCTAATTCACACACCCGCTTCTTGGTCTCTATGCTGATATCGGGGTGATTTTTTAGCGACCGAGAAACGGTAGATACAGAAACTCCTAACTCTTTTGCAATATCTTTGATAGTAATATGTTGTGATTTCATGAAACTACTTTAGAAAAACTCTCTATTATTTATATAAACTCAAACCCTTGCAAAGGTACACATTTCATACTACGATAGAAATTCCCAATTTTTACCAAAAATATACGGTAAACCTTATATGGCAAACACAAAAACAATTAAAGTTAATCTGAGTGAAAAGTTTACAATGCAAACGATTGCGAAATCGTTTGCGTGGAGTTTATCTAGTTTCGTCTCTCAAATTTCCTTCCCAAAACGCTAAAAATAATTAACTTTGCTTTTGATATTACGCAGTCTTATTTACATTTATTTTATAAAAAATCACATTTAAGTTATGCCAAAATTAACTTTTGTAATATTAACTATATTGACTGCGATGTCAATACGGGCACAAGCATTTTACACAATAAATGGCACAATAACGGATGATCAAGGTAACGAGCTTGTGGGAGTTACAGTTATAGAGCAGGGGACGTCTAAAGGTGCTACTACTGATGCAGCAGGTAAGTATTCACTGCAAGTCTCCTCTTCAAACGCTCAAGTCTCATTTAGTTATGTGGGTTATGCTACTCAAATCTTTGCTGCTTCACTAATACCCACAACTATGCAAATGTTGGAGGAGGCATTTAATTTAGGAGATGTAGTTGTGATTGGATATGGAACACAACGAAAAAAAGAGGTTACAGGCTCAGTCTCTTCGGTTAAAGAAGAAGATTTTAATGCAGGGGCACAAAATAGCCCTATGGGTTTATTGGCGGGTAAAGTAGCCGGGCTTAGTGTCTCACGTACAGCTGGTGGAGACCCGACCAATACAGGTTATAACATTCAAATTCGGGGTTTTTCTACCTTAGACAAAGGAGCAGGTACTTCGCCTTTATATATTGTTGATGGAATACCGGTAAATAATATTGACAATATATCGCCACAAGATATTGCTAGTATGGATGTGCTTAAAGATGGATCGGCAGCTGCAATTTACGGTACGCGAGGTACAAATGGGGTTATCATTATTACCACAAAGCGAGGTTTAGGTACAAGTGGAAGTTTAGATGCAAGTATAAAATCAGTAGAGTATTCTGGCTATGTTTCCATTGCAACAATGGCAAGTAATACAGGAATGGCTACAGTTGATGAATTTCGTAACCTTGAGAATCTATCAGGAGGATTAGTCAGTTCGGTGCTTTATACTGATGCAGATGGAAAATCGTACAATACTAATTGGATGAAAGAGATTACTCGTCCTGCAGCCATAACGCACAATCACAACCTTGCACTATCGGGAGCAGCAGCTGGCATAAGTTATCGTGGCTCGGTGGCCTATAAAAATGCAGAAGGTATTGCAAAAACATCGAACCGAGAAGAAATTATTGCAAAACTTGCAGCAGATCAAACCGCTTTAGACGGTTGGGTAAGTTTGCAGTACGATATTTCGTTTATGCACTATCGCAATGATTTTTTTACAGGAAGTTTTAAAGAGGCGGCTGTAATAAATCCAAGTTATCCGATTTATGATCCCACCTCATCAAGTGGTTACTTTATGCCACAAGGTTCAGGTCGATCCAATCCTATTGAGGCAATGAATAATAAGGAGAGTTATAAGGACGGAAACTACTTTAGAGGTTCGGTACGCCCAACTATTAATATTAAACCCATTGAGGGACTTAAAGTAAGTGCCTTTGGAGCTTGGGAAGAGGGCAATAACTATGATTATTGGTATAATGGTATCATTAACAATGATATTACGGGTTCAAACAAGGCAGGAAGAGGTACTGACAGGAACGTAAATCGTCTTTTTGAATCAACCGTTGATTATGCAAGATCATTTGGTAATCATAGAATTGCAGCAGTAGCAGGTCTTTCGTATCAAAATTTCGAGTATGATGGCTCTTCAATGTCAAATGCAGGTTTTGCAATAGATGGCACAAAGTACTACTCTATAGGAGATGGTGATGCTGACAAAAATGCAAATATGGATATTAGTTCATACCGCAATTCGAATACACTGGTTGCAGGATTTGCGCGTGCCAATTACTCGTATGACGAAAAATATTTATTCTCTGCTTCTATTCGTCGAGAAGGATCTTCTCGTTTCGGTGTTAATAATAAATGGGGCTATTTTCCTGCGATGAGTGCTGGTTGGCGATTGAATCGTGAGGAATTTATGCAAGGCATATCATGGGTAGATGAACTCAAACTACGTTTTGGATTTGGTGTTACAGGTAATAATTTAGGATCAGACTTGCAGTCGATGGCATTGATGTCTAATGGAGGTTCTTTTTGGTATAACGGACAATGGGTGTATACTTATGCTGTGGCACGCAATGTAAATCCTGATTTGAAGTGGGAAAAAAAGTATGAGTACAACTTAGGTGTGGATTTTGCTATATTCAAAAATCGGCTTCATGGAAGCATAGATGGCTATATGCGCCAAACCAAAGATTTACTTTGGGAGTATGATGTTCCTACTCCGCCTTATCAGTTCCCAAAAATCCTTGCAAACGCTGGTGAAATGATAAGCAAAGGGCTTGAGTTTTCGATTACAGGAGTGCCTGTACAAACAAGAGAATGGATATGGAGCACCACGCCAACCATTGCCTTTAATGATAATAAAATCACGAAACTATCAGACCCTTCAAAAGGCTTTAACTACACACAAATGTTAGTTGGCGGAGTTGGAGAAAACGGGATTCAAAATACACAAACACAGGTATTGATAGAGGGAGAGTCAGTAGGGTCCTTTTATGGGTATAAATACGTGGGACTTGGCTCTGATGGAAAGCCTCGCTATGCAACTAATGAAGGCGGTATAACTGCCAATCCAACCGAAAAAGACAAGATGGTGATTGGTAGAGCTCAACCAAAATTCACATTTGGTTGGAATAATACAGTACAGTACAAAAACTTTGACCTGAGCGTATTTTTTCGAGGTGTGTATGGTAATGATGTACTTAATGTAACACGCTGGGCGTATGGTGCTGAAGGTAACACCACTGCAAGCAATGTGTTTATGAAAGATGTACTTGAAGGAAAGCATACAGATAAGAGTAAGTTTACTGACCAACAACTTGAAAATGGCTCATACATAAGGCTCGACAACTTGACTTTAGGATACACCTTGCCCATTAAGCAAAACAAATATCTACAAAAAATGCGAGTATATTTCACAGGACAAAACCTATTTACTATTACTGGATATAGTGGAATTGATCCCGAAGTCAATTTTACAGGAGTATCAAACTCAGGTATTGATTACCCTGATTTTTACCCAACGGTGCGTAGTTTTTTGATGGGATTAAATATCACGTTTAACTAAGAGTAGAACTTCTATATTTTGAAAAATTCTGTAAGCATAATAAAACCTAATATACCAATGAAATACATTATATTTACCTTACTTACACTTGTGATTCTATTTTCGTCTTGCGAAAAGATGCTTGAAGAGCAAACCTACGGAGCTGCAACTGAAGAAAGTATGCTGAAGGACGAAAAGAACATTATTCTACTTGTTGGACAAGCCTACGCAGATATGCGATGGCTGCATGACCACTGGGGATATTGGGGAATCAATACACTTACAGCAGATGAAAGTTTGTGCCCCATTCGTAATCCAGGAGCACACTGGAATGATGGAGGATATTGGAGAAGCATCAATAATCACCGTTGGACGGTAGAAGATGATGCCTTTGAGAACGTATGGAATTTGAGCATTTCAGGTGCTGTTTTGTGCAACAAAATTCTGCAAACCTTGCATAATAATAAAGAAGTAATTGACCCAGCCCTATATGCTCAATATGTAGGAGAGTTAGAGGTATTGCGTTCATACTATTTTTATACACTATTTGATTGTTTTGGGAGAATCCCCTATACAGAAAACTTTGAAGAAAGTGAATCAGTGCCATTGCTTGAGGTGGCTGAAACATGGAAGCAACTTGTTGCCTGCTTAGAACGTAATGCTCCTAACTTGCCCATAATAACCGATGGCAATAGAAGTCAAAACTATGGACGTGCTACACAAGGGCTTGCTTATGCTTTGTTGGCTAGATTGTATCTAAATGCAGAGTCATATGGAGTACAGTCAGCCAATGCCTACAATCGCTGTATTGAAGTATGTGATGAGATTATTCAATCAGGCTCATACTCTATTGAGTCCGACTTTTTTTCAAACTTCAAAATAAAGAATGAAAATAGTAAAGAAAATATATTTGTTATTGTAGAAGACGGAAGTCATACCTTTGATGTGCAATACAATGGCTACATGATGAACAAATGGCGTGTTGCTATGCTAACACTACACCCAAGTCATCAAAAGGCTTGGGGTTTGCTTGAAAGCCCTTGGAATGGTTTTTGTGCTCCTCAAGAATTTATTGATAAATACGACCCTATGGACTTACGTGGAACAGGGGAGGGTTATGAAACCAATGGCACTAAGAATACGGGTACATACGGTTGGTTTGTTGGAGGAGTTTATGACCCTAAAACTGGGGCATTACTTGAAGACGAGAATAAAAATCCCTCGATTGTTACAAAATCCCTAAATTCTGTAGAAAATGCCGCTTGGGGAGATGGCGCAAGATTTATAAAATACGAAGTTGATAAAACAAGCACTTACCTATATGTTGAAAATGACTTTGTATTATTTCGCTATGCAGATGTGCTATATATGCAGTACGAGGCAAGTTTACGTGCAGGAACAGGACATGCAGCGGCACTGCTTGCAAACGTTGAATTTCAACGTATACGCACTCGAGCAGGACTTGCACCATACTCCAGTCTTGATATAGACGAGTTGCTTAATGAACGCGGACGAGAATTTGCATGGGAAAATGTTCGGCGTCGTGATTTGATACGTTTTGGACACTTTCAAAATGGCAGTTGGGCAGGCTGGGGATCATGGAGAAATGTACATACGAGTGAACACCTCAAATGGTTTCCTATACCTGGACCAATACTTCGCAAGGCAACAAGTTGGAGCCAAAATAGCGGCTACTAAAAAGAAAATAAATTTATTTACTCACTTAAAATTTTACAAAATGAAAAAGAAAACAAGTTTATTTACTCACTTAAATCTTTACAAAATGAAAAATAAAATGAAGTTTTTGCTCTTATGGGCAATGGCAGCAGTAATAGGATTTACTGCTTGTAACAAAGATGATGATAAAGGAATTGCTACTTTAACCGATGATGGTTGGTACATTATGGGTGAAGCAACCGCACTTTCAAAGATTGACGCAAGAGGATTAATGGTAAATGGGATCAACGAAGTAAACCAAACGGAGTTATCTGGCCTATATGAAAAGTATATTGCATTAGAGGCTAATAAACCATTTACACTTACAAAAGTTGCTGGCAGCAATCAAGTTATCATTGGAGAAGGTGCAATTGAAACTAAAATCACTAATGGTGATGATTTTTCTATTAACGGTGCAGAGGTTCAACATGGTACTTATGCAGAGGGTGGAAAACCATTTACTGTACCCAAAGATGGCTTGTATCAAGTGGTGATTTATGAAACAGGCAATCTAATAGCAATTATTCCTATCGAATGGAACACCAATAATTTAGGAGCCTTGACTCAAAGTGAGTTTAACAAAGAAAAAATAACATTTACTGCAACAGACGTTATTGCAGAAATTGGGACTTTTAAAGTTAATACATGGGACGGATGGAAATATATTATGGATATTGATGGAACTGTAAAGGTAAACTGCAACTTTGGGTTTAAAGGCACAGGCTTCAAATTCGATGGTAGTGAAAACGCTCTTACTCCAGGTTCAGACGATATTGCTATTGGACTTAATGACAGAGGTATATATACTATTACCTTAACTTGGACACTTGGTGCAGGTTGGTCACATACTTTCGCATTTACAAAAACAAAAGAGTTAGAGGCAATTAACCCTTCTAAAGCAATATTTGGTTTGATTGGAAATGCCTTTAATAAAGAAGACGGCTCACTTGCAGACTGGGATTATGACCTTCCTCTAGAGTATGAACCTCTTGACGGAATTACCTCAACGCAGGGTATATATCTAGCAAATGTAACCCTAATTCAGAATGGAGAGTTCAAAATAAGAAAGGATAAAAAATGGGACACAGCCTTTGGTTATAATGAAGAGAATATTGTTGAATATGATAAAGATGGTAAAGAAATTAAAGTCAGTAACTTTGAAGATAATGGTGGTAACATAAAGGTTAAGGAAGCAAAAACTTACTCTGTTTATTTTTTCTATGACTTTGAAAGCTCGGAATGGCTTTTGTCATTTTACGAAACAAAATAGCAAAGTCTAACTATTTTTCAAAAAAGCACGGTGGCAATGCTACTGTGCTTTTTTTATATTTACAATATTCTTCAGCAAACATATTTTAGAAAAAGCCGTAATATATGTTTTGTGTGCAGCAGAAAGATCCCCGTAACTCTACGGGAAGGTTTTGTACACACGCAAAATCTCCTTGTACACCTACCGGAAGTTTTCGTGCATACTCAAAAGCTTCTCGCATATCTACGAGAACACTTTGTCCGCTCTCGAAAACTTCCTGCAAGGTAGAAAATAAACTTCGAGCACTCAACAGTGCTTTGCACACTGGAGGCACACAAAAAAACAAAATTTCAATTAAATTAAGAGGAAAAAGTAGAGAACACTCAATCAATACTTTTCCCAAAATGAATATCTCTATGAAGCACAAACACCTCAGCCTATTTTTTACAGCTTACCTTACAGCCATCTTTTGTGCCATGGCACAAGTAGTAAGCACCATGCCCACAGTTCCAGTTCATGACCAATCTGTCATTATTACCTTTGATGCCAGTAAAGGCTCAGGAGGCTTGGCAGGTTATACAGGAAGTGTGTATGCCCACACAGGAGTTATTACTAACAAAAGCATATCGAGCAACGATTGGAAATATGTACTTGCTAATTGGGGAGAGAATCTTGACAAAGTAAAACTCACCCATCAAGGCGGAGATATATGGCAACTAAGCATTACCAGTAATATCCGCCAATATTATGGCGTTCCACAGGGCGAAAAAATCTTACAAATGGCATTCGTTTTTCGTAGTGCCGACTCCCAAAAAAAAGGCAAAGACACAGGAGGGAAAGATATTCTTATCAACGTATCAGAAAACGATTTTACCCTTGCCATTACCTCACCTCGCCACAATAGCATTTACAAAGAAGGCAGCAATGTACAAGTATCGGCTACCTCATCAAAGCAAGCACAACTAAGCCTATATAGCAATGGCCGCAAACTTACAGAACAAGCCTCTGCTACACAAATCAACCATACACTTGACAACTCGGCACAAGGAAGTTACACCATAATAGCAAAAGCCATAGCCAACAATAATACACGTAGTGATACTCTACAATTTGTAGTGCGTAGTGCTACCGAAACTGCACCATTGCCCAATGGCTTACAGGCAGGTATAAATTATGATGCAAGTGATGATACAAAAGCCACACTAGTGTTGTTTGCTCCATACAAAGAGTATGTATATGTAGTGGGTGATTTTAATCAATGGACAGTCCTTAATGAATATCAAATGAAGCAAGATGGTGATCGCTTTTGGATACAACTTGAGGGGCTTACGCCAAGCAAAGAGTACGCCTTTCAGTACTACATTGATGGCACACTGTACATTGCCGACCCATATACCGAAAAGATACTTGACCCTTGGAACGACCAGTATATAACCCCTGCCACCTATCCTCATCTAAAGGATTACCCACATGGCAAAGCCACAGGCATAGTGAGTGTGCTGCAAACGGCACAAACGCCCTATACTTGGTCAAACAAATCTTACACTCGCCCCGATAAAACTAAGTTGAACATCTATGAACTTTTGGTGCGTGACTTTGTAAAGGCACACAACTATGCTACTATTATCGACTCCTTAAACTACTTCAAACAGCTCGGTATTAACGCCATTGAACTTTTGCCTACCAATGAGTTTGAAGGTAATGAGAGTTGGGGTTATAACCCTTCATTTTTCTTTGCTCCAGATAAGTACTATGGAGCAAAAAACGAACTTAAACGTTTTGTAGACTCTTGCCATGCCAATGGTATTGCTGTAATTATTGACCTTGTGCTGAATCACGCCTTTGGGCAAAACCCTATGGTACAAATGTATTGGAACGAAGCACTGTCGCAGCCCTCAGTTAATAGCCCATGGTTTAATAGTACCTCACCCAACCCTGTGTATTATTGGGGTGCTGACTTTAATCACGAAAGTCCACATACGCAAGCCCTTGTAGATAGGATCAATCACTTTTGGTTGAGTGAATATAAGATTGATGGCATACGCTTTGACTTTACCAAAGGCTTTACCAATACTGCAGGCGATGGCTGGAGGTATGATGCTGCACGCATTGCTATACTCAAGCGCATGGCCGATGCTATTCGCAGGACTCACCCATACACCTATATCATTTTTGAGCATCTTACCGATAATGCCGAAGAAATGGAACTAGCCGATTACGAAATTCTACTTTGGGGAAATCTTAATCATCAAGCCAGTGAAGCGATAATGGGCTACAATACAGGAAATAAGTCAGACCTATCAGAGGCATCATACAAAAATAAAAAATGGACAAAACCCAACCTCATTGCTTATATGGAGAGCCACGATGAGGAGCGGATGATGTACAAAGCCCAAAAATGGGGTAACACCAATGGGAGTTATCAAGTAACAAGTGAGTACGTTGCTACGCTGCGAGCAAGGCTTTGTGCAACAGTGTTTTTTGCTATACCTGGCCCAAAAATGTTGTGGCAGTTTGGGGAGTTGGGCTACGATTACTCTATCAATGCTTGCCCTGATGGTACAGAGAGTGAGGACTGTCGAACCTCCAACAAAGCCATTCGTTGGGATTATCTAAAGAATGATTATCGTAAAAATCTGTATTATCATTATACTGAGACACTTGCTTTGCGTAATTCGTATGATATATTTCATACCACTAATTTTAATGTATCGCTACAGGCAGCCGTAAAAACAGTGCAATTACTAAGCGATACGATGAATATAGTGGTGGTGGGGAACTTTGATGTTAAGGAGCAAACTGCAATTTTAAATTTACCCACACAGGGTGATTGGTATGAGTACTTTTCGCAAAGCACCCACAATGCAAATAACCTAAAAGAGATTACGTTCACCGCAGGGGAGTATCGGATATACTCTGACAAGAAAATGGAACGTTTGAATTTGCCCTATGCCACAGGTATATTTAATCCAAAGGATACCAATAAGGATATTACTATGCTGATTTACCCTAATCCTGCATATGATATGGTTAACATCAACATACGGGGTATTCAACGCCAGCGTAGGATAACGCTCTCAGTGTATAGTGTTTTGGGGAAATTAGAGAGACAACAGAGTTTTGTGGTAGATAGCGATACATTAAGTGAAACACTACAAATTAGTGAACTTGCTAGTGGTCATTATATTGTGGTACTACAAACCAGTGAAGGAAATGCATTGAAGGCAAAAATGTTTGTGAAAGTAAAGGGCTAATACTTACGTGCTAGACCAGTACTAAGAGAATATCAGCAGCACAAAATTTATGTCACATATTTGGCTTGAAATGCTTGTAGGTCAAAGGCTGAAGGCAGAGTAAACAAGTGCTCAAAAATATCGGCTTGTCGTAATTCATTTGTTGGAGTGAGGCACTTTTGCCTTACTCCAATATCTAAGTCCACACAAATACACTCCTTGTGCTATAGATAATAAAGAATATAGGCTCTAAATATTATACCTAAGTTACTCACTTCACCATCTACTTCGTATTTGGGGAGCGAAATCCAATCGCCAATCTTGAGCATATGGTTAAATGATAGTTGTACTCCTGCTACTAAGCCCGTTATCATATCTTTAAAGATAAGCATAATCAATGCTGAGGCAGCACCTAAGCCTGCTATGAGGGTAAAAGGGGTTTTGTCG
>JBOFDL010000137.1:0-4021 GCA_051646985.1 Bacteroidales bacterium
GCATATAAAAATGTAACTCTATTCAAGCCTAACTTCAAAGAACTATGCGAGGGCTTAAAATTAGATATAGACAAAAAAAGTTACGATGCTATTTTTAAAGCAGCCTCTTTACTCAAAGAGAAGATGAATATAAACTATGCAATGATAACCCTATCGGAGCGAGGCGTATTAGTTACCGATGGAAAAACATACAGTGCAATTCCCGCAGAACTCCGTAATATTACAGATGTTTCAGGCGCAGGCGATACGGTAATTAGCGTTGCAAGTCTTTGTTTAGCGGCAGGTATGCCTGTTGAAATGCTTGCATCTGTAGCAAACTTAGCGGGAGGATTAGTCTGCGAAAAAGTTGGCGTAATGTCTATTGACAAGAAGCACTTACTGGAAGAATGTCTTAAAAAATTGGCTTAAACCTTATCAATACCCTTATCTAGGAGTACGCTATTTATCATATTTTTCAGTACACTTTCTTCACTTCGAGGGCAAACCATAAGCACATCATTGGTATCCACAACAAGATAATTGGACAAACCACTCAGAACAATCAATTTATCATCAGGAGCACTGAGTAAACAATCCTTTGAATTACTTATTTGCACGTTATTTGTTTGAAGAGCATTTCCATGCTCATCTTTCGGCAAATGCATATAAAGAGAAGTCCAAGTACCCAAGTCAGACCACCCAAAATCGGCACAAAAAACATACACATTATGTGATTTCTCCATAACTCCATAATCTATGGATATAGATTTACACTCTGCATAAATATCCGCAATAAACTTTTTTTCATTAGGAGAATAATACTCTTTTGCACCATCTGCGAACAATTTACTTATTTCGGGCAAATGTTCCTCCATTGCATTTTTAATACTCTGCAATGTCCAAATAAAAATACCTGAATTCCAAAAGAACTCTCCACTTTGCATAAAAACCTTTGCCATTTCGAGATTTGGCTTTTCAGTAAATGTTTTCACTTTACAAGCCTCTTTGAACACTTCATTTTTAGCACACTCCATGACTTGGATATATCCATATCCTGTTTCTGGGCGATTGGGGGGGATACCGATTGTTACAAGTGCATCATTAGACTCGGCAAATGCGATTGCGGACTGTAAAGTTTTTGCAAACTCTGCTTCTTTGAGTATTACATGGTCTGCAGGAGCAACGACAAGGCTTGCATTCGGATATTTTTGCAGCAATTTATAGCAAGCATAAGCGATGCAGGGAGCCGTATTACGGCGCAATGGTTCGAGTAAAACATTTTCAAGTTTAACTTGAGGTAATTGTTCGATAACCAATTCAAGATAAGCCTCACTCGTTACCACGATTATATTTTCTGGAGGAATACTTTGCGTTAATCTATCAAAGGTTTGTTGAATAAAGGTACGTCCTACGCCCAAAATATCTAAAAACTGTTTTGGTTTTGCATTACGACTAAGAGGCCAAAAACGACTTCCTATACCTCCTGCCATTATAATTCCGAATGTAGGATTTTGCATTATTTAATGAGTATTAGGGATAGATTGTATATATAAAAAAAGGTATCTTTACGCCGAGCAAAATTAGAATATTTTTAGCGAAAAAAAAACCTATTAATGCACATCGAAGAAGTCCGTGAATATTGTCTAAGCAAACCCTATAGTGAGGAGTGCCTTCCATTTAACGATGAGATTCTTGCATTTAAGATTTGCGGAAAGATATTTGCCTTATTAGCACTTTCGAAGCAGGGTTTAAATCTCAAATGCGAGCCTAATTTTGCCATAACATTACGAGATTCCTTTGAAGAAGTTACAGGAGCTTACCACATGAATAAGAAACACTGGAAT
This sequence comes from Bacteroidales bacterium, assembly GCA_051646985.1. Lineage (GTDB taxonomy): Bacteria > Bacteroidota > Bacteroidia > Bacteroidales > UBA932 > JAITMY01. The sequence goes on from JBOFDL010000137.1 coordinate 1,824, forward strand.
ACAATTAACCTACAGGGGAATGTTCCCACAAAGAGCATATGTGAATGGATTGACCACTCCTATAGTTTAGTGGTTGCCAAGCTCACAAAAGCACAAAAACAACGTATTAAATCATAGAATATCATCAAAAATTAAATCCTTATTAGTATGAAAAAGAAAATTTGTTTATGGATTCTCAGCCTTATTTTAAGTCTAGGAATATATGCCCAAGGCGGCATTTTAAAGCCAATTAAATGGGACATTAAGTTAGAGCAAATAAGCTCTAACGAAGCACTGCTTACACTCAAAGGCAGTATCGATGCTTCGTGGATTGTTTACGGGCTTGATAATCCTAGTGATGGACCCTTGCCCATATCCATAAAACTTGACCAAAACAAAGACTTTAGTCTTGTAAACTCTTTAACCGAAGTAAAACCTGCGAAAGTAAAATACGATGAACTCTTTGAGATGCAAGTACGTTACTTCGAAAAAGAAGTACTCGTACAACAAATCTTAAAATTCTCGGAAGGCATTACCACCCTCGAACTTAAAGGCTCCGTAGAGGCACAAGGCTGTAATGACACAGAATGCGTACTATTGAATGAAGACTTTGCGACCCAAATAAATATTGACACAAAGCCCTCTGCAAGTAAAGACTCTTTATTTGCCTTCTTTTTGATTGCCTTATTAGCAGGCTTTGCAGGCGTTTTCACTCCTTGTGTATTTCCGATGTTGCCTATGACGGTTTCATTTTTCATACGCGGAAATTCACGCACACAAGGCATACGCAAAGCCTTAATGTTTGGGGCATCTATTATTTTCATTTACACTGCCATTGGCGCACTTGTAACCATTACAAAAAGTGCAGATATGACCAATACCATTAGCACACATTGGTTTCCCAACTTATTATTCTTTGCCTTATTCATTACGTTTGCCATTTCATTTTTAGGAGCAATGGAGATTAGTTTACCCACAAAGTTGACCAATCGCATTGATAATCAAGTTGACAAAGGCGGATATTTTGCCACATTTTTTGTAGCACTTGCACTCACCCTCATTTCATTCTCATGTACAGGACCTTTTGTAGGGGCACTTTTGGTTGCAGGAGCATCAGGAGCCATACTCAAGCCTATTATTGGCATGTTTGGTTTTGGGCTTGCCTTTGCCCTTCCCTTCACCTTACTGGCCTTATTCCCTTCGAGACTAAAGAAACTTCCAAAATCTGGGGGATGGATGAATACCATTAAAGTAGTATTTGCATTTATACTCTTATTATTCAGTATAAAATTCCTATCCGTTGCCGACCAAGGTTTAGGCATTAATTTTATTTCAAGAGAGATATTCCTTTGCATTTGGATTACCTTATTTATACTATTGGGGCTTTACTTTTTGGGAAAGCTTCGCTTTGCGCACGATGATCAGAAGCAATCCATTAAAGCCAGTAATTTTCTTGTTGCACTCTTTGCCTTTTCCTTTGCGCTGTATTTATTTACAGGCTTTATGGGCAATCAATTAAACAGCATCTCAAGTTTTCTGCCACAAGAAAGCGAGATTAGAAATGAATTGACGGAGAATAAACCTCAAAAATTGATGACAACTTCGCTCGTTGACAATAGTTTTTTATGTAATAAAACGCCCAAATACAGTGAATTAAACTTTCATTCTCCAGCCAACCTACCCGCATTTTTTGACCTTAAAGAAGCATTAGCCTGTGCTGAAGAGCAAGGAAAAAGGGTATTTATAGACTTCAAGGGACATTATTGTGCGAACTGCAAGAAGATGGAAGGCACCGTATTTGCCGAAAACGAAGTACAAGATGTATTATTAGAAAATTTTGTAATTGTAACCCTTTATACTGATGACAAGACGGAATTACCTAAAGAACTTTGGTACACCTCTTCTTTTGACAAAAAAATAAAGAAAACAATTGGACAACAAAACTTAGATTATCTCATTAGTACCTTTAAGGTGAATGCGATTCCCTATTTTGCACTACTCGATAGCAAAGGAGAGCCTCAAGGAGAGCCGATTGCTTACACGAATAGCACAAAAGACTTCTTAAAGTTTTTACAACAATAACCGAGACTTTTTACATATAAAATTTACTTCCTACAAAAAAGAAGAGGCCCAAGGTTTTAAACTTTGGGCTTCTCTTTTATAATTAAATAAATGTAGATGTATATACAAAACAAAAAAACCTTCCCTGCCCTAGTGCA
>JBOFDL010000138.1:0-2718 GCA_051646985.1 Bacteroidales bacterium
TTGTTATTTCAGTTATTAAGTGAAACTAAAGCTAAATTTATCCTTTCTACTTGGCATCATAATGATTGGCGAGAAAATGAAATGATAACAAAGTACTGGAATAAATTTAATGTGCTAACAAAAGACCATTTTTATCACAATGGAGCAAATATTGAGAACAGAAGAACAATCGTAGAGGCACTTGTTTGTAATTTTGATATAGGCAACTTTCAACAACATAATCATGGGGTAAAAGAAAAGGTAAAAACAAATCAATTAACAATAGATTGGACATAATAATCCTTAATTATAGCCCTAGTGAGGTGCGGGAAAGGAAGGTCATTTCGGCTATCGCTCAATGACCTTCCTTTCCTACACTTCAGGCTATCAACCCATAAAGACACTTTATCATTTTAGTAAAAAGGTCATTTCGGCTATCGCTCAATGATCTTTTTACTAACCCTAGCAAGGTGTTTCCTGTTCCTTGCTAGGGTTATTAACTCGCTGCTTTATTAACCATTTTTTTATCTTTTAGCATCAATATTAATGCCTGTGTTAGGAATAAAAAAATCAAGGCTGTAAATTTTACAGCCTTGATTTTATGCTTTTTACTTAAAAATAACAGCTAAAAACTAGCCCTTTATTTGTTGTTTAACAAACAAAACAATTTGCGCGAGGGCATCTTTTCCTTCTGGAATGTATTGCCAAAATAGTTGCCATGTATGAATTAAGCCCTTCCATTTTTGAACTTCTACTTGCACACTTGCTTCTTTGGCACGATAGCCAAAACGTAGCCCATCATCGCGCAGCATTTCTGCCTCACTAATTTGAATAAGTAAAGGGGGCAAGCCCGATAAATCGGCATATAAAGGCGAAACTAAAGGATGTGTAGGCGGATAAGTGGCGTAGTACATTTTTGCCCAAGCTGCCATATCAAAATGTTGAAGCATTGTGTCATGTTCTTTATTTTCTATCACAGATTGACCTGTAATCGCCAAATCAGTCCAAGGACAAAGCAAAAAAGCAGCTAAAGGTAGCTCTCTATCTTGTGCTTTAAGGGCTAGTAACAAGCTGAGGCTCAAGCCTCCCCCTGCGGAATCACCCGCTACAATAATTTGTTTGGGCGCATACCCTTTGGAATGAAGTAGCCAGTCGTAGGCATACAAAGCATCTTCTAAGGCTGCGGGAAAAGGGTGTTCAGGAGCCAAACGATAATTGAGGGAAACTGCCTGTATGTTGGCATCAGCCGCGATTCTTGCAACCATCGCACGGTGGGTTTTGGCAGACCCCACAGCAAATCCTCCGCCATGACAATAGAGAATGACATAGCTCTTGTTAGCTCCCGCAGGGCGTATCCATTCTGCGGTAAAATGTTTAAAATCAATATCTTGCACAGAAGTCCCTACGGGTAAAGGCAAGTTAACGGTAAATCTATCGCCTGTTCTGCGCAAAAAAGGAATGTCGCTTTGACGCACTTGAAAGTTATCAATCAGTGTTTGCGTGGCTTTTTTTATAATAGTGTGCTGAAAACTTGGCATATCGTAATGAATAAAAAAAAGAGAAAGGAGGGGTTCCTTCTCTTCGTGGCAAAAATAAGGGCTAAGTAGTAAAAAAGCAAACTTTCCTTTAGTCTTCTTCGCCTAATGTGTCTATTTTATCTTGGAGTTCTTGTTCTTTACGTGCCTCCTTTTCCAGAAGGATTTCATTTCTATGGGTTTTAATGCCTAGCATCACAGAGAAAAAAAGCATCTCATTAATAACTATCCATTGCAACAAAGAAAAGGCAAAAAGCGAAAAAAGTAGTGGATAAAAGCACTCTGTTAAGAAAATAATGCCGAAAAAGCCCCCGATAAGAAAAGCCTTGTTGCGTGCTTTTGGGAAAAAATGATAGGTAAAGGCGGAAGCTACGATGGTAAAAATGATAATCCATTGCATAATTTTGTGGTTAAAAGACACAAAGGTACAAATAATTTTGGAATGTGGGTTAGTAGGTAAGTATAATAAATTGACAAAAATAGTATCGTAAATTTTTTATCCCTAGCACAAACGTTAACGTATATGCTAGGGATAAAAAATTTACTAAAAGAAGAAGTAAAATGTAGGCTATTTGTAAGGTAAGTTTATAAGAATAATAGATTTATCTTTATAAGATAATTTATTTAGCTATGCTAAGAGTTATTATTGCTTTATATTTTTCATTTGTTTGTCCCCCCTTTTTAATCATAATACAATAGCTTCCTAACTAATATCTCTTAGTTAAGAAGCTACTATATTATTGCTTAAATTTAATGAATCACACTAAATTTCTGCTTTTGTATGCCGAAGTCTTTTCCTTGTAACATGATAATATAGATACCATTACTTAGATTTTCAGTGGCATATTCTTTTATATTTTCGCCTTCAAATACTTCCCAAGTAAAGCGGTCAATTACTTGTCCATTGAGGTTATAAACCTGAACCTTCACTGCTTCATCTGTGAGTGCATTTAAGTTTAAATATAAAGTGCTGGCAGTAGGATTAGGATAAAGCGTTAATTGAGAGGCTAGTTCTTCAGATACACTAGGCAATTCGCTCATTCTACATGCTACCATTTGACCACCAGAAACATAATGCGGTAAATTTATCTCATTCTCGTTTGAATAAACAGAATATATCGCACTCACGCCACTACCACAAGTAGCTCTTACCCTAAACTTATATCCAAAGCAAGCACGTATTACACCACTTGAAAAGTAATAA
>JBOFDL010000139.1:0-2480 GCA_051646985.1 Bacteroidales bacterium
TTGGAACTTTTTATCTATAATTTGCAGCAGAATCAACAGGGCTTTGCATGAGAAAACTTGTTCGCCGCCTTTCAACGAAGGTTTCAAAACTGTCAAATGAACAAGTAGAGCGTCTTTTTAATTCACTAACTAATGAAAATGAAACTTTTGATGCAGTTATTGAGTCTTTGAGTGTTGGCTTGATTGTCTGTGATAAAAACTGGCGACTAATTTTTAGCAATAGGGTTGCAGAGCGATTTATTCCCCTTTCTCATTATACATTTGAGCGTTTAGCAATTTGGGAGCTTGTAGAAAATGAAGAAATTGCAAATTTTTTGCGAACTGCTCAATCTCGACAAAAAAATATTACATCAAATGACTTTACAGTCACTGCAACAACGGGAACGGAGCACATCCTTGTTTTAACAACAATGCCTTTAGTAAAAGAAAAAAAACTCATTGGTACAATCATTAAAATTGACGATGTAAAAGAAAAACGAGAGCAAGAAATCCTGCTTCGACGAATGGAAAGCCTTGCAAGCTTAACAAATCTTGCTGCAAATGTTGCCCATGAAATTAAAAATCCCCTTGCAAGTATTAGTATTCACATACAATTGATTCAAAAGGCATTGCAAAAAGCACGAGATGATAACGAACTTCCTACTGAAAAATATGCTGAGCGTTATTTATCCGTGGTCAATGAAGAAATTGAAAGGCTCAATCAAATTGTTGTAGATTTTTTGTTTGCTGTTCGACCGTTGAATGCAAATTTGGAGCCACTGAATCCAAATGAACTGATTTTAGGTATTGTAGATTTTTTTACGTTAGAGCTATTGCAACAAAATATTCACTTTGAGGTAAAGCTGCTTGAGAAATCACCTCTTTTAATGCTTGATGCAAAGTTATTCAAGCAAGTTTTAATTAATCTTTTCCAAAATGCTCGTGCTGCTATTGAAAACAAAGAAGGCATTATTTGGATTTCCTCTCAAATTAAAAATGATCGCTATATTTTTAACGTTGCAGATAACGGCAAAGGTATGGATAAAAAAATACTTTCCCGTGTATTTGAGCCATATTTCACAACTAAAACAACAGGAAATGGGCTTGGCCTTACTATGGTGTACAAAATTATTAAAGAGTTTTCAGGAGAAATAACGGTCAACTCCTATCCTGATGAGGGTACCGTTTTTACTATATCTCTTCCCATTCCCCAAAAAGAGTTACTTCTTTTAGAGTAATACCTTTGTCTACGATTGATTATTCAGATACAAAATTAGTTTGCAAAAGCTCTGTTAGTAAGTCTTCACTTTCAATCTTTCTATTTAAGATATGATATAATCCTGTACAAATGGGCAGCTTAATATTTTTTTGCTGACTAATTTGGTAAATATACTTGCACGCAACAACGCCCTCAGGTAAATAACCAATCTCATCAATGCGAGTAATTAAGTCATCAAGAGAAGTAAACTTATGCAAAAGCTTCTTTGTAATAATTTCATGACCAAAGCGACGATTTCTTCCATATTTACTGCGACACGTCACATCAAGATCGCCTACTCCTGCAATAGATGAAAATGTTTCAGGATGAGTTGCCCCCATTGCCCTCCCGAGTGTTTGAATCTCATTTAAGCCTGCAGCAAGTAAAAAGGATTCCGTATTGTCCCCAAAAAGATTTGAATGCTCTGCAAGTGCATCAAGGCAACCAAAAATAACAGCAATGGCATTCTTTGCTGCAGCACAGATTTGAACACCAATTACATCAAAGCTTGAATACACCATTAAGCCCTGCCCTTTTAATAGCTCTCTAAAGCGAATAGAGTTTTTCGGGTTTTCGCTTGCAGCAATAAGTCCTGTAAGTTTTCCTGTGGCAACTTCTTCTGCATGACTTGGGCCTGAAATATACACGAGGCCTTTTTTATAGTTTTCTGGTAAAAGATCCTCTAGCGTCTCTACAATTAATTTAGGGCCATCCTCTGAGGGAATAAAGCCTTTAGTAAGAATACCAATAGTAGGAAAGTTTCCTTGCTCGTCCCCATGTTTTATAGAAGGAACTTCAAGAATTTGAGCAACTGTCTTTGCAAGATATAACGACGGACTTGCCAAAATAATAAACTCTTTTTTGCTGGCAACTTCTTGTATATTTGAACAAGCAACAATGTTTTGTGACAAAACACAGTCAGGTAAATATCTCTTATTAATATGATGCGTATTAATCGCATCAGCAACTTCTTGTTCACGCGTCCAAAGCTGAACAGCGTTTCCACCCTTAGCTAAGGCTTGAGCAATCGCCGTCCCCCACGCACCCGCTCCAATAATTCCAATCGACTTCCCCATAAATCCTCCTCTTGTAAGCTACACGAGCGTTATTTTACACAAAAAAAATATTTTACTCAATATGATAAACAAAGAGAATAGGTTTTAGAATAACGGAGAAAAGGCAAGATATATGTACCGACTGGCAGTCCTACTTTGTAATGCAACAAGTTGCAATTGAGTTTTAT
>JBOFDL010000140.1:0-13827 GCA_051646985.1 Bacteroidales bacterium
ACAATCCAAAATCGCACAACAATTTTCGCCTCTGGAAAGCCTTTCTTTTGATAATGATGATGTAATGGAGCCATCAAAAAGATCCGCTTCCCTTCTCCATATTTACACTTTGTGTATTTGAAGTACGCAACTTGCAGAAGTACAGACAAACTCTCAACAAAAAATATTCCACACAAAATCGGTATCAACAACTCTTTGCGAATGGCAATTGCATATACAGCAATAATTCCTCCTAATGCCAAACTTCCAGTATCGCCCATAAATACTTGAGCCGGATAGGTGTTATACCACAAAAAACCTATAAGAGCTCCAATAACAATCGCCATAAAAATAACCAACTCTCCTGAGTTAGGAATATACATAATCTGTAGATAATCGGCATAGATAACATTGCTAGAGAGATATGCTAATATGCCTAAAGTCGTTCCTACAACAATAGATACTCCTGCTGCAAGTCCATCCATTCCATCCGTCAAGTTCGCACCATTAGAGACTGCTGTGATAATAAAAATAACTGCTAACATAAAAATACCCCAACTAATGGTTTGTTCATACTCCCCAAGAAAAGAAGGAACTAACATGGCATAGTCAAACTCATTGTTTTTAAAAAATGGAATGGTTGTTTTTGTTGTTTTCTGAGGTTCACTCAAATAAATCGTCTTTAATGTACCTCCTTCGTTTACTAAAACTTGTTGATTCAATTCATTATTAGGATGAAGACGTTCTCTTACAGTAAAAGCATTTCCTGCATAAAGAATTAAACTAACAATTATGCCAATGCCTACTTGCCCCAAAATTTTGAATCGCCCTTTCAAACCATCTTTGTTCTTTTTATAGGTTTTAATATAGTCATCTATAAATCCAAGCAAGCCTAGCCATATTGTACTAATAATCATTAACCAAGTGTACATATTAGTGAGGTCTGCCAATAGTAATGTCGGCACAAGAATACTCAACAAGATTATAAGCCCGCCCATAGTAGGAGTTCCTTTTTTTTGCAATTGCCCATCTAAACCTAAATCCCGCACGTCCTCTCCTATCAATTTTCGCTGCAATAGAAGAATAATGCGTTTCCCAAATACCAACCCCATAATTAATGCAAGCAATACACCTATTCCTGCTCGAAATGAGATATAGGAAATTAAGCGCTCTCCAGGAAAATTATATATTTCTCCTAAGTAATTTATCAAATGATATAACATATTTACAATATAATTCGTTACAAATTCAGACTATTTATCCAACTCTATAAAAAGATTGCGTAGAGTTTCTTTATCATCAAAATGACGCCTTTCAGTCCCAATAATTTGATAGGTCTCATGCCCTTTTCCTGCTATCAAAATAATATCCTCCTTGTTCGCAAGCATTATGGCTGTTTTTATAGCCTCTTTGCGATCAACTATAGTCAATGTGTTTTTACGCTGTGTAATTGCTACTCCTGCATACATTTCTGCCAATATATCCTCAGGATTCTCCTTGCGAGGATTATCACTTGTAAGAATAGCGACATCCGTATTTTCACTCACAACTTTTGCCATGATAGAGCGTTTAACTCTATCTCGATTACCCCCGCAACCAACAATAGCAATTAATTTTTGCCCATCTGTTCGCAAACGGTTGATAGTATTAATGACATTTTGCAAAGCATCGGGCGTGTGCGCATAATCAATAATGCCAGTAATACCTTTCTTCGATTTAACATACTCAAATCTGCCTGCGACGGATTTTAAAGTACTAATGATTCGAAGGACTTCGCTTTCTGGTGCTCCTAATAGAATTGCGGCACTATAAATTGCGCAAATATTATAGGCGTTAAAATCTCCAATAAGTTGAGTCCAAAACTCTGTCCCATTTATATTTAAGAGCATCCCATCTAAATGCTGCTCTACAATACGGCACTTAAAATCTGCAGGTGTATAAAGTCCATATGTTTTTGCACGAGCTGAAGTATTTTGAAGCATAACTTTTCCATTTCGATCATCAATATTAGTGAGTGCAAAGGCTGCTTTAGAGAGTTTATCAAAAAACATCTTCTTTGCCTTTAGATACTCACCAAAAGTCTTATGATAATCAAGGTGATCGTGCGTAATATTGCTAAAAATACCGCCAATAAAGTGCAATCCATCTATACGTCCCTGCACTACAGCATGAGAACTTACCTCCATAAAACAATACTCACATCCTGCCTCTACCATTTGACGAAGTATGGAGTTAAGTGCAGTAGCATCAGGAGTAGTATGAGTGGCTTCTATACTTATGTTATGTATCTTATAAACTACGGTAGAAATAAGCCCCACTTTATAGCCCATTTGCTGAAATAGTTCATATAATAAAGTGGCAGTTGTTGTCTTTCCATTCGTCCCCGTAATGCCAACTAAATTTAGTTCTTTTGATGGATTCGCATAAAAACATGTTGCCGCTAAGGCTAGAGCAAATGCTGTATCCTGAACTTGTAAATAACAAATTTTCTCATTCAGAATCTTAGGTATTTTTTTGCAAATAATTGCAGTCGCCCCCTTTAGAATAGCCTCATCAATAAAATCATGACCATCTAACTGCGTCCCTTGAAGAGCCACAAAACACTGACCTTGAGTAACTTTTTGACTATTTGAACCAAGCGAGACAATGTCAATATCTGTGCTGCCATAAATTGCAATTGGCTTAACATTATCTGCTATTTCTAATAATTTCATAATATTATTGACGATTTAGAGTTAGTGCTATAAAATCTCCACTCCTCACCACTGTACCTGGCTCGATAGATTGTTTAATCACTGTACCTGCTCCTGAAAATTGCACTCGCAAACCCATATTTTCCGCCACAAACACAGCATCTTTCAATCCCATTTTACATAAATTCGGAACAACCTTTCTAACAAGCCCCCTGTTTTTTAATCGCAGAACTCCTTCTTCAGATTGCACATCTATCCAGTCAGATACAACCCCTTCTGCATTTGCGAAAATGTCAAGACCTCTCAATACAAATAAAGCATCTTTATAATGGCCACTCTTAACCTTTGGAAGTTCTGTAATAGGAGGCTTGGAGACAAGAGGATGATGCCAAGTAAGACTATTAGCATAAACTTTCTCTGCAATTTTCTTAAATACAGGCGCTGCAATTGCTCCACCATATGCTTTGTTATAAGTATCATAAGTTTTAAAGGCAACGATACAACTATATCTAGGCTTGTCTGCTGGAAAATAACCAGCAAATGAAGACAGTTTTTGATTTGTATATCCCGCAGTATCGGCAATATGTGCAGTTCCGGTCTTTCCTGCTATTTGAAAAAATTGACTTTGTGCCCGCCTTGCTGTTCCCCTCTCAACTACTCCTATTAACATTTGATGAAGTTTATCTAAAGTACTTTTGGAGCAAATTGAGGAGTGAACAATTTCTGTATCAAACTTCTTCTCAACATTTCCTTTATACCTTAATTCCTTAATAAACTTTGGATGAACCAATATGCCATTATTGGCAACTGCATTATATAAAGCAAGAGTTTGTAGAGGTGTAATTTCCAACTCATATCCAATACTCATCATTGACAAGGTCAATCCTGAAAACTTATGTGCAGATTTAATATTTGGCACAATCGATCTATTTGGTTGTATATCAAACTGAACTAACTCCTTTAACTTCAGTGCCTCTATACGCTCTGCAAAATCATGTTGATTAATTTTATTTTTATAAATTCTTTCAGATAAAATAATTGTGCCAACATTCGAAGACTTCTCAAATACTTGCTGCACATTCAACCAACCTCCTGCCGAACCTTCATCTTCAAAGATTTTAGAATAACGCACAATTTTCCCATTCCCTGTATCTACTGAGTCCGTTAGCATTAATCCTTTCTCAAGCATTACCATAAAGGATGCCAATTTAAATGTAGATCCAGGATCTTTGCGATAGTTCAAGGCGTAGTTTTCGTCTTCAACGATTTCGCCTGATGTTCGACTTTCTCTACGTTTATTTGCAATAGCACGCACCTCTCCGGTATGCACATCCATTATAACAGCGGTCCCCCACTCTACATCCAAATTTTTCTGCAACGCATCACAAATAAAACCCTCTGCCACTTCCTGCATATCAATATCAAGAGTACTCACAATATCACGACCGTCAATTGGCTCTAATTTTGGTGTACTACTAATAGGCATCCATCGTGTAGTGTATTGCTGCATCTCTTTTCCCATCTGTCCCGCAAGAATTCTATTATATGATGATTCAATTCCTACAATTCCAAAACCATCATAATTCGTGCGCCCTACAGTATTACGCGCCATATTTTGATGAGGATAAACTCGGCGAATCTTCTCTTCAAGGATTAGTCCACCTTTATTTGCTGGATTTTTCAATATAGGCAGAGACTTAAGTTGACGCAAAATATTATAATCAATATCCTGCCGTACAAGTAGCCTATATCTACAGGTCTTTTCTTTACTATCTTTTAATGCCCGAAATCTATCTCTGCGAAGTTCTGAGGAGTATTCTTTTGCGGTCTTTTCAGGCAATATTTTATTCAACTCATTTGCTAAGGCATCTACATTTTTATTAAAAATACTATCATGCAAGCCTTCTGCTCGCAAATCATTGAATAATCGATATTTATAGACTGATGTTGCAAGCAATCGTCCATCATGTGCCAATATCCTTCCTCGACTTGCCATAATAGATGTTTCCTTAATTGTCAACTCATCAATAGAGGGATATTCACTGTTACCTAATACCAAATAAAGCATTTGTACTACGACACAAATTGCCGCCAAAAGCAAGACAAAATACACTCCTGTGTAACGTCGAACTATGTTCTGCTTTAACAACATTATTTTTTTAATTTTCTATTTTCTTTAGTACTACAGGCGGTTCAATTGCATCATGAAGTCGAAGACCTCTAACTAGTATTTCTTGCTTAACAGCATTTCGACTACTTAGTCGCATTAATTCTGCAGAGGATGTCGTTGCCTCAATCTTACAATCTTTCACCTTACTCTTAAGCGTCAACTTGTATCGGGTCATTTTATCCATCAAATAATTTGAAGATATATATATAAACATTAATGCCGTTAAATATGCCAACAACCAGACATTTTCTCTTAAGGAATGCCACATTCTATTGCCAGTTGAAAGCCCCAAGCGAGAGTTGGCTGTGTTTTTTCGCAACGCCTCAACATCCTCAAATTCTACAATGTTTTTGTGTTGGTTAATATTTCTCATTGCCGTAGTGCAATACGTAGTTTTGCACTACGAGCTCTTGAATTACTTGCAATTTCCTCTCTACCAGGAAAAATCACCTTTTTATTTTCTCCCTTAAATGGCACACTTGCATTTCCATAAATATCTCTATCACTCTCTCCTCTAATTTTTCCATATTTTATGTAATTTTTCACTAATCTATCTTCCAATGAATGATATGTAATAAAAACAAATCTCCCATCTTTCTTAATCACTCCCGCAAGTTGCATTAACAATTGCTCCAAGGCGCACATTTCTCTATTGACCTCAATACGCAAGGACTGAAAAACCTTTGCGAGATAACTGGACTCTTCAAACTTTGGAACAACGAACTCAACAGCTTTCAGAAACTGCCCTGTCGTCAAAATACGATTTGATTGCCGCACATTAATTATGCACTTCACCAAGCGATGTGCATTTTCAATTTCTCCATATTCAGAAAAAACTCGCATTAATTGTTCTTGCGTATATTCATTTACTATTGCCGCAGCCGTCATCCTCGTCTTATTACTCATACGCATATCCAAATCTGCATCAAATCGAAATGAAAAGCCTCGCTCTGGCGTATCAAACTGATGAGATGAAACGCCCAAATCGCCTAGCAATCCATCAATTTCCCTCACTCCATTTGCCAACAAATAACTTGTCAAAAATCGAAAGTTCCCTCGCACAAACTTCAGTCTTTCATCCTTAATATTTGCCACATTTACTTGCGCATCTAAATCTTGATCAAAAGCAATCACTACACCTCGCTTGCCCAATCGGCTTAAAATTTCCCGCGCATGCCCTCCACCACCAAAAGTAATGTCAACATAGACTCCATCTGGCTGAACATCTAAACCGTCGACACTTTCAGTCAACAAAACGGGCCGATGATACAAGTGTTTTTTTTGCATATTATCCACGTATTTGGGAATCTATTTCATTTTTGCCAAGTATTTTTTCAGCAAGAACAGCAACCGCATCCTCTCCTAACCCGCCATCCTCATAACGATCTTTCGCCCAAACCTCAATCTTATCTCCCTGCCCTGCAAAAACAACTTCTTTCACAACTCCCACCATCTCAATCAAACGCTTAGGCAGTAAAACTCGCCCCGCAGCATCAAGTTCAAGTGCGGCCATATTACGATACAAATTGCGCCGAAGTTGTTGATGCTCCTTATTATAAGGATTAAGCATCTCTGTCATAAACCGCATTTGTAACTCCCACTCTTTTTCAGTCTTAAGGACAAGACAATCATCAAACACGTCTTTCTGTAACACAAGGCGAGTCTGCCCATCTGCACACAATGCTCCCGAACGAAAAGTCGCAGGCAAAAGCACTCTTCCCTTTTCATCAAGTTTACACGTATATTCCCCAATAAAACCAACCATAAGATCTAAAACAATTCACAAAAGTAGATAATTTATCCCACAATTCGCCACTATTAACCACTTTTTCCCACCTCATTTTTATCGACACATTATCAACACTCATTCAACAAGCAAAGAGGCGCACAATCCACTTACAATAAGCAAATTAGATAACTTATGCACCAAAACTGACACTCAAATTAATGCAACAACCTGTCTTTTTAATTCCAAAATAAAAACACTACCTTTGCAGGATGAACAGGAATTCGTCCAAAATTGATGGAAGAAAGAAGACGCATTAACATAGAGGAACTTATTCGTGCCAAAAGCAAACAAATGCATCGTTGGCTGCCTCAATTTGTAATAAATTACCTCAAACGCATATTGCATCAAGACGAAGTCAATTATGTGTTAACAACGTACAAAGGAACAGGCTTAGAATTTGTCAATAGCATTCTGCAACATTTTAATATTACATATACCATCGAGGGAGTTGAGAACCTAAATAAAGACCACCAATATTTATTGGTCTGCAATCACCCTCTAGGCGGTTTAGATGGGATAATTATCCTTGATGCAATAGGAAAAATTTTGGGAGACGTGAAATTTGTGGTAAATGACATTCTCTTATCTCTCTCCCCTCTCGCTCCGCTTTTTTTGCCTGTAAATAAGCATGGAAAACAGTCCAGTAGTAATACCCAATTACTTCACGAAGGACTTGCCTCCTCTAGTCAGATTTTATATTTTCCAGCAGGATTATGCTCTAGAAAGCAGAAAGGAGATATTATAGATTTGCCTTGGCGGCGTAAATTTATAAAATTTTCGACCGATTATAAGCGACATATAGTCCCTATGTTTTTTGAAGGTCACAACTCCAATTTCTTCTACACTTTAGCCAACTGGAGAAAAAAACTTGGCATAAAATTTAATTTTGAAATGCTTTATCTCCCCGATGAACTTTTTCGTAAGCGTAATAGCCATTTCACGCTCAAAATTGGAGCCATCATTCCATATCAAACCTTCACAAAAGAAAAAAAAATGGAAGAATGGGCTACCTTTGTGCGCACAAAGACTTATGCCTTAAATAAAAAGTAACTGCACAAAATATTATTTTCTTACCTATGGAACCCATCATTGCGCCAATTGACAAGCGGCTTATTATTAAGGAATTAAGCAATATTCCTCTGCTAAAAAAAACGAATAAAGGCGACAATGAGTTGTATGTACTAAATAATCACAACGCCCCCAACACGATGCTAGAGATAGGCCGCTTGCGAGAAATTAGTTTTAGACATGCTGGTGGCGGTACAGGAAAAGCATACGACATTGATAAATACGACCAAGGCGAAAAAGCGTACGAACAATTAATTGTTTGGGATAAAAATGCAAGTGAAATTTTAGGAGGGTATCGATACATCTACACAAAAGACTGTAATTCAGAAGAATTAGCAACTTCTGAATTATTTAAATTTTCCAACCTTTTTTTTCAAACCTATCAACCCTACAGTCTTGAATTGGGCAGATCCTTTATTCAACCAGATTATCAAGGAACTCGACGAAATTCAAAAGCTCTTTACACTCTTGATAATCTATGGGATGGTATTGGTGGAGTTATCAATCAATTTTCAGACGTTAAATATCTTATAGGAAAAGTAACAATGTATCCCTCTTATAATACTGAGGCGCGCAATATTGTACTTTATTTTCTAGACAAATATTTCCCAGATAAAGAAAAATTGCTTACCCCAATTATTCCACTAGTTACAAATGCAAAAATAAAAGAAATAGACGCGTTATTTAATGGCAAAACATATACTGAGGATTATAAAATTTTATCTCGAACAGTTCGTAGTCTTGGCGAATTTATCCCTCCATTAATCAACTCATATATGAATCTTTCATCTACAATGAAATCTTTTGGCACAGCAATAAATCACGAGTTTGGTCAAGTTGAGGAAACTGGAATTTTAATTACTCTGGCAGATGTCTATCCTGAAAAAGTAGAGCGACATTTTATAGATGCCCTTCAAAAAAGGGGCAGAAGACTCAATCAATTATTCTCTCGGCGCAGTAATTAATTTTTTTTGAAGAAAAAATTGCCCATTTGCAACTTCCTCTCATTTTACAGAGAGGGGAAATTTATATTTTCCGCCAAAATATAGGCTTTAGGATAAGTCCGCTTGATACTATAGAAAAATCGCAACGCCTCGTCCTTTGAGCGAAAATCCCCAATGGCAACTTTAAAATAAGGATTATCATAAGACCTATAAGCCTTCACATTTGGATATCGCTCTTCAAAAATCTTAACCATATCTTGAGATAATTGCCTGGCATGAATACTATTGTCTCTATAAATACGTATACGATACCCTGAAATTGTTGGATTTTTAATGTTAGCCGCAACATGTTGTCGAATCAAATTTTCAACAGCAGTTGACTGTTCAATCCGAATAGTCCCCTTTGTCTGAGCAAAGACACTCCCTAAAAAAGATGTAGTAAATGTCATCATTAGTAAGAGAACTTTTTTTTGAAGGATACAAATTTTCATAAAAAAGACTATTTTGAGTAAGGAATAATCGGCTTTAGCAAATTGCCATATTGCTCTGAAAAACTTGCTAAAGTTTGAGGGACTATTCGCATCACTTTTTTGAAAAAAGCAATCTGCAAACTTAATTCTCCCTCTACCATCAAATTCTCTACTGCCAGTTCACTTTGAAAAAGAGACGCCACAGAGAGTAAGTTAGGAAATCTAAGTTCCAGTTGTAGGGGATAGTATTTTTGGCTACGTTTTGAAACATATAATGTATCTGATAAACTAAGCAGTCCTATTTGTTTATCTTTCTGAGTGAACTTCAAACTAACATTATAAATCTTAACATTATGCCTTGAGTTATTATTTATAAACACTTCAAGATTAATCAAAAATTTGGATAGTCCTTGCACTTTCATTTCCAAATTGCGCACACCACCAACACTAATTTTCTGAATATTAGCACATGAGAATACTCCAAAAAGAGCAAGACTCAAAAATAGTATTATCGTGATTTTTTTTAGCATAGAAGACTGCAAAGGTACGGAAAAACATTGAACTTGTATTAAAAATGAATTACCTTTGAGCATTAAATTCAAAGTCGTATGCATCTTGTAATAGACGTAGGTAACTCCCGAGTAAAAATAGCCCTAATGCTCAACAATGAAGTTATTAAGCTTATTATTGATACAAGCCAAAATTTGGAGAATGGATTATATTTTTTACAGCAACATCATCACATCAAACACACAATTATATCTTCTGTACGTGACGAGAAAGATCCTATCATACAAGTTCTTTACAAAATACTGCCCGCTGCATTATGGCTTAATCACACAACACCATTGCCTATAATAAATACCTACTCTAGCCAATCAACATTAGGAAATGACAGACTTGCAGCAGTTGTTGGTGCTGCTCATCTTTTACCTCAAAAAAACGTATTGGTTATTGATGCAGGAACGGCTCTTACCTATGACCTAATAAATGCAAATGGCATTTATTTAGGAGGCAATATATCTCCAGGCATTGACATGAGATTTAAAGCCTTACGTACATTTACTCAAAAACTTCCTTTATGCCACATAACCCCAAGAATTCCATTTGTAGGCACAAATACAAAAGACGCAGTACTTGCTGGTGTATTAAATGGAGTCCTATATGAGACAGAAGTTAATATGCAGCAATTTGCATTAAAATATTCAAATTTAGAGTTTATTTTTACAGGAGGAGATGCTGACTTTTTTGCAAATCAGTTAAAAAAAACGATATTTGTAAATCATAACTTAGTTTTAATAGGACTGAATAGGATTCTCCATCATTATGCAACAATCTCTTAGCGTACTCTTGCTTGGTTTACTCGTATCATTGCTCCAAAGCCATCAGGTATATGCGCAAGATAATAGCAGTCTCAATACCTATTCTCCATATACGATAACGGGTATTGGCGACATTGTTGACGCAGGTCTTACTTCAACTGGGCTTATGGGAGGAATAAGTACAGCGGTACGAGATAGTCGTCAAATTGACTTTACAAATCCTGCCTCAGCAACTGCAAGAGACACTTTATCATTTGTTTTTGACTTGGGCGGCAAATTAAAGAATATTTACACTCGAAACAACACACTAACAACTAGTTATAATACAGGCAATTTTCAAAACATTACGGCTGCTTTCTCTATTTGGAAATTTGGTATTAATTTTGGTATCGTACCTTACACCCAAATAGGGTACGAAATTGAACGACGAGAATTGTCTGACGATATTATTGCAAATATAGGAGATGTACGCTATCAATACAGGGGAGAAGACGGCTTTAATCAAGTATTTTTGAATATTGGATATAATATTATTTCTAACTTAGCTGTGGGAATTGGGGGGAAGTTTTATTTCGGCAATCTTAGTCGTTATTATAATACCATCTACAATTCTAGCAGTTATTATTATAGTACTTATTCCTACAATCAACTTAAAGTTGCAGACTTTGCTCCTGTAATTGGGGCACAATACACTTTACCATTACAAACCGCTCAACAAATTATTTTTGGATTATCTATACAGCCTCAAATGAGATTAAGAACTACGAATATCGTTCTGTCTGAAGTGTACTCAAGTGCTTATGCCGACACTGTATACAACTCCTCAACAAAAGGAAGACTCTTGATGCCAACTCACTTAAGTTTTGGAGTTACATGGGTATCTTCAGAGAAGTGGATGTTGGGCACAGAGTTTAATTATCAAGACTGGTCGAAAACGGAAGTGTTAGGACGAAGTGACGAAATGGGAACTTCATACAATATTAAGTTAGGGGGTTATTATATACCAAGTTTCTATGATGTGCGCTACTTTTGGAAGCGATGGACATATAGAGCAGGACTGCGTTATAGTCAAACGCCATTAATGCACAATGCATATCAAGTCAATGACATTGCAGTTACTGCGGGCTTTAGCATACCTATGCGAGGAGCAGGAATGCTCACCATTGGAACAGAGATCGGACAAAGAGGAAAAAACAGCAACAATATGCTTCGAGAAACCTATGTTAACTTTTCTTTAGGGTTGAGTTTATACGAAGCATGGTTTGTTAAATATAGATATGAGTAAAAAAATATTGACAATTCTAAATTACAATCGTTATGAAAAATTTTCTTATCTTCCTAACAGTATCAATTGCATTCAATTCTCACAATCTTCAAGCACAAAACACATCACCTGAGGACTGCTTGAAAAACATTTCTCTTTATTCCGATTACATGAAACAAGGCAATATTAACGGCGCTATCCCTTTTTGGAGAAATGCCTTTTGCTGTTGTCCTGATGAAGTACGGCAAAAATACAAAAGTTCAAATCTTAATTTATATGTAAATGGGGTTAGAATAATGAAATATCTAGCAGATAATGCAGAGGGAGAACTCAAGGAAAAATATATCGACTCTCTATTGCTGATGTATGATGAACGCATGACTCTTATGCCATCACAACGAAAAAATGTATTGTGGCGCAAGGCGAATGACTTGGCGTCCTATAGACCTAATCAAAATCAACAAATATATGATATCGCAAAAGAGGCTATTGATTTACAAGACATTAAAGTAGAAAGTTCAACTCTTGCACTTTGCCAACAACAAGCAGCTCTATTATATACTGAGAGCAAACTCAATGCAGAGGAAATGCTTTCTATGTATAATAAATTAACTCAAATTACAGATGAACAAGCAAAAGCAGGCAAAGATGTCAAGCAAATTAAGGAAACTCTTGATGAAATATTCTTGCGTAGTGGTGCTGCTAGTTGTGAAAATCTGATAGCCTTATACTCTCCTCGTTTCAATGACAGCAAAGATGATGTAGATTTTTTAGAAAAATTGGTTAATGTTTTAAGTGCCAATCAGTGTAATACCGCCAAATTATATTTTGAAGCAAACGAAGCACTATTTAAGGCAAAACCTTGCCCTGAAGTAGCAATAAGTCTTGCAACTACATTTAAACAACAAGGAGAGTACATTAAAGCCCAAGAATATTACAACCTTGCTATTGAAATAGACCCAAATAATGACAATAAATCAAAATATTGTATTGATTTAGGAAATATGTTAAATCGTGATCTAAGTAATCCAAAAGAGGCGCGTATTTATGCAAAAAAGGCTCTTGAATTTGTCCCTAATAATGGATATGCATATTTTCTACTTGGCGAAATTTATTCAAATGAAAAAAATTGCGGGGGCAATGATTTTGAAAAACGTTCAGTATATTGGGCAGTTGTTGATTGTTACGAAAAAGCAAAGCAAGTAGATGCTTCACTTTCCGAGAATGCTAATAAATACATTGCAGCCTTCAAACAATACTTTCCCTCAAAAGAGGATATATTTTTCTATAATTTAGAACGTGGAAAAAGTTATACAATCAATTGTTGGATTGATGAGAAAACAACGATTCGTCCTCGTGAGTAAACCCTTGAAAAAAAAATTTGTATTTGATTTTCATTTTTTTAGTGCAAGTATTTTTGTGATACTTGCACTAATTTTCTTTGGGTGTAGAAATGACATTGAAAAAGTGCAGGCACTCCAAGATGCACAAGAAGTCCCATCATTGCGAATAGAAAATTTAATGGGCAGTATCTCTCAAAATGGCAAGGTAACAATGCAATATGAAACACCACAAATGCTTCAATATAATTTTGCAGTCGAAAAATATACTGACTTCCCTTTAGGAATAACTTTATATAGATATACAGACGATGGCGAACTTGACGCAAGTATCCTTGCCGATAAGGCAATTTATTGGGAAAACCAACAACTTTGGACTGCAATACAAAATGTAAAAGTCACAAATGCAAAAGGCGAGTTACTCGAAACCGATAAGTTACACTGGGCTCAAAAAGAAAAACGTATCTACACCGATTCTTGGGTGAGAATTACGAACAAAGATGCTATTATAAATGGCCAAGGATTAGAATCCGACGAGCAGTTTAATAACTACGAGGTGAAAAATATATCAAAAAGTCTAATCTATGTTAATGACAAAAAAAATTAAATGAACTTCAATATATTCATAATTATTTTAATGTTATGTGGGTCTGCTTTTTTTTCAGGCTTGGAGATTGCGTTCTTAACCTCAAACAAACTTAAAATTGAAATTGATCGACAAAAAGGAGATTTATATACCTATATTATAGGAATTTTCATGCGTCATCAGGGTCAATTTATTAGTACTA
>JBOFDL010000141.1:0-2736 GCA_051646985.1 Bacteroidales bacterium
TACATGCCTTAACCTCTCCAATCCCTGGTGCTCCTGGCACATTATCTGAACTATCTCCCCATAAGGCAAGAATATCAATTACTTGTATCGGTGAGTTAATTCCATAACGCTTACAAATTTCGCGAAATCCGACAATTTCGGCTTCACTATCATAACGGGCAGGCTTAAACATCAAAACATTCTCAGAAATTAACTGTCCAAAATCTTTGTCTGGGGTCATCATATATACGGTATATCCTGCTTGTTCTGATTTTTTTGCAATTGTGCCAATTACATCATCAGCCTCAAAACCCTCTACTACAATTTGATGTATATTCATCGCCTCAAGAAATCGTTCTATAAATGGCACGGATTGTTTAATAATATCTGGTGTTGGAGGACGATGAGCTTTATAATCAGGAAACATATCATGTCGAAAATTTTTCCCTCGAGGGTCAAAACAAACCGCAAGATGCGAGGGTTGTTGTTTACGCAACATCGTCAATAATGCATTCGAAAAACCATATATTACAGAGGTATCTAAGCCATTTTTATTATTCATCGAAAGTTTTCGAAGTCCATAATATGCGCGATAAATAAGTGCAAAGGCATCTACTAAAAAAAGTTTTTTATTCTCCATCTTTATCGTTAATTATCTAGATTATCTGAAGCAAACCATTCTGCAAAAGACGTTGCGGTTTCGTGCAATTTTATACTATGCAAGTTTATATTTTTCGGCAATTTCTCTTGTAAAATTTCAGCAATGTGTAATACCATATTCTCACAAGTAGGTTGATAGCGAACAACTATTTTTTGCATATTATCAAGGATTTGGACCTTATTCAAATTACTTGTCTTACACAGCATCAAAGCATGATCAAAGTGCTGTATAATATGTTCATTTACGATATTTTTTAGTTCCGAAAAATCAATAAGCATGCCTAATTTCGGACTATCTTGATCGGTATTTGGCGTACCCATAACACAAACAAAAAGTCGATATGAATGTCCATGAATGTTGCGACATTTACCATCGTAATTCTCTAAACAATGCGCCATCTCAAAAGTAAATTCTTTTGTTACTCGAATTTTTTTCATATTGCTATTTAACAGGTAAGTTATTTATTCGCACTCAAGGCTTGCATTCCAATTGTGCAATGCAGGCATCTTTTTTTATCACAATATTCTTGCTTTAGTTCAATTAAGGCTTGACTTTCAAACATATTACAGGGATTAACACCCATACTTTTCCAACCTCTAGTAATAGTATTTTTTTCTCCAGCAAACTGCTCCAATAAGGCGATTGCATTATCGCAAAGCACGCTATTATTACACATCCTTCCGTATGCAAACTGCATCGGCACTACAAAGTTTGCGACAAGACCGGCTATTGATGTTTGCCCCAGTGATTTTTGTTGTTTATCACTTTGCTTGCTAAAGTGATAGTGTTCTGTCCAATATTCGGAAGGATCTATGGAAAATATTGTTTCTATATCCTTTTTGGTTTTAATCTCTAATACGTTGCTTATTAACGATGAAGAGGCTTGTAAAAAACTGGCTAATTGTGCTATGCGCACAGTCGGGAAATTAACAGGGCGAATGCGCATAAACTTCCATTGATGTAACTCCATTGATGAGAGTGAAAATTTAGCGCGCAAAATTGCATATTCTTGCTGTAGTCTAACTTGATATTCATCTTTTGCTTCATTTTGCAAAAATCCTGCTTGCCCAAACAGTAAAGCTTCCAACTGCAATAAATTATTGCGATGTTTAACTATAATAGTTGGAGAGATTGTCTGTGAAAGTTGCTCAAAGGCATCTGAATTAACCCCAAAGCCAAAGGCACGGAATAAAATATGCTGAAATACTCTCTCCCAATCAGTTTTTTCATTTTCAACTAATTGCTCAATATGCAGACAACGATGCTCCAAGCGTTCTATGGCAAGACGAGTCAAGAACATTCGTAACTTGAATACTTCCAAATGAGGCAATAGTGATCGACAAGGGACAAAATCTTGTGCGTCCATCAATTGCTGATAGCGGACAATACAAGTTTTATTATAAAGGAGTTCTATTGTAGGTATTGGAGCACCTGAGGTATTGTAAACGGGAGTACAATCATTCGTTTGGACAACATGTAAAATTACATTATCATAGGCTTTATTATTTTGATGAGCATGTTTTAACCAATCTGACGCTCTACAATGCACCTCTACATTTCCAATCCAAAGAGTATTCCCAATTTTAATCTTAGCTTGCGAAAAATCTGGGCCGGCGTCAAAATTTTGAACTCCACAAGATAATACTTCCACTCGCTCGCCGGTAGTTGTACGAGCCTGCTCTTTATCAAACAAGCCAAACTTCCAAAGATATTGTAGTAACTGCTCGTTCATTAAACTACAGGATTTGATTCGCCTAAAGTATCATCATTGCATCTCCATAGCCTCCAAAGCGATATTTCTCTTTTATTGCTTTTTGATAAACATCCATAATCAGTTCATGCCCTGCAAATGCTGAAACTATCATCAATAACGATGAATAAGGCAAGTGAAAATTCGTAATGAGATGCGTAGGAACTAAGGGTTGATACGGTGGGAAAAGAAATTTATTTGTCCAACCATCAAATGGGTTAATCGTATTTTTGGTGGTAACCTTAGTTTCGAGAGCCCGAAACGATGTAGTTCCAACTGCACATACTTTACGTCTAGCCTCTTTAGCCGCATTCACGATTTTAGCAGCTTCTTCTAGAATAATGAC
>JBOFDL010000142.1:0-4117 GCA_051646985.1 Bacteroidales bacterium
GAATTTTATTCATCGAAAACACTTGAAAATCAACCTCATGTACTTGTGGGCGAAACTGTTGCGCAAAACCCAAACTAGAAAGACAGGCAAATAAGATAGCGGCAATCGTGTATTTTTTCATGATTAAATTAGTTTTTAAACCTAGCAAGGTGTTTTCTGCACCTTGCTAGGTTTTGCATTTCTTTTACAAAGATAGGAAATTTATCAAACACATAACGCAAAAAAGCTAAATCTAGTGTGTAAGTTTTGCTTGTTTTTCTTGAAAGGTTGTTAGGCAATGAAGGCGAGAACTCAATTATTTTTTGAATTTCTTCAAAAAAAAGAACGATATTTGTTTCTTTTTTACATTCAGTTCAAATAACACCTTGTCTATATGAAAAAAGTTGTGTGTCTTTGCTTGTGTATGCTGTTTACTGCCTTTGTTTGGGGGCAAAAGTGTAATTATAATGACCTGCTGAAAAGTGCGAAAGCGGCAGAAAAGGAAAAAAGTTATCGCCTTGCTATCAGTCGTTATAAGGAAGCGGCAGCTTGTAGCCCTGATAAGGCAGATATTTTGAAGGCAAAAATCGCGGAATTGCAGGCTACTCTTCCTGCTGCGCCTGCTACCTCATCTTCTTCTGAAGCACTTGGGCGGAAGGCGGTTGCCAATCCAACCGAAATGAAGACCTTTAAAATGGAGGAGAAACAGCCTGATGTGCAACCCAAGCCTAAGCCAAAACCTGTTGAGGCTGAACCTGTTGCAAAGGAAGAAACACCTGAAAATCAACCTTCTAACATGAAAGAATTCAAATTAGAAGCAAGTAAAAAGAAGCCTGCCGTTGCCACAACGGAGGTGGAAAGCAATATTTCTCCCGCACCTGAAAATACTTCTACTGACCAATTACCCGATGAAAACGTAGCAATCGCGCCAAGTAAGTCTAAAAAGAAAGGCTTTGTAACGGAAACTTACAATAAAAACGAAGATTCTCCCAAGAAAAAGGGGAAAAAAGAGGAGAAAAACAAGCCGCAAGAAAACCCTTTGCCTAGTAATGTGGCAAGCACACAACCTATCAATCCTGCGACAAGCGAGCAACAAGGTTCTACCGATAATATGCCAAGTGTTTCTACCAAAAAGAAAGGCAAGAAGGAGGAAGTAAAACCTAAAGAGGAAGCAAAAGTAGTAACGCAAGCCCCTCAAAATAAAGAAGTTAGCCCTGCATCAAGCGAACAGCAAGGTAGCACAGAAAATATGCCTAGCGCAAGTCTTTCCCCGAAAAAGAAAGGAAAAAAAGAGGAGGTAAAAGCAAAAGTTGAACCTAAAAACACAGTAACAACTACGCCTGTTCCTGCCATTACACCCGCCCCAAATGAGCAAAATACGAACATGGAAAATGTTCCCGCGCCTAGTATTACCAATGCTAGTGCTGCCAAAAATAAAAAAGGGAATGAAACAAAGACAAAAGCAGCCGAACCTGTTTTGCCCAAAGCCACCATGTCGCCAATGACTCCCGCAAAGGCGTATGATGATGATGTGAATGCGGAACTTCCCTCCATTAATAAGAACAAAACGACTGCAAAAACGCCTACGAAGTCTGCCGAAAAAGAGGAGGTATATCGGGATACTTTGGCGGTGAAAATGAAGGGAAAGTGGAATACTTATCCTGATGGAGTGATTGCGAATCCTACAACTAACCAACCCAAAGAAGAACTTGTATTGAGTTATGAGGATAGTTTGGAGCGTGTAATGAAGATTGCACAAAGCCGACAATTAAAAGACGTATCTTTTTTTAGTTTGATGCAGGACAAAAATACTTCTCGTGCCTTGCGTTTTGCGCAATATGGCTACGAGGCGGATAAAAATTCTGCGGCAAGAGATACCTTATATGGAATGTTTTTTCGCCCTACTTTCACAGAAAAAGCCGACTGGTTGTGTCGTACTTTTGCCCCTAATGCCCTTCCTCAAAATGCTGCACATTATTCGCCTGATGGCAAATATGTGATTTCAGGTGGGCAGGATAATCAATTACATTTGTGGGAAATGAGTACAGGAAAGCGATTGAACACCATAAACGCGCATGATAGATGGGTGATGTCGGTGAAGTTTTCGCCTGATGGCAGTTTTATTGCAAGTAGTAGCTTGGATAATACCATTAAGATATGGAACCCCCGCACTTTGCAGCACATTCGCACTTTGACGGGGCATAAAGGTTGGGTGTATGGCTTAGATTTTTCACCCGATGGCAATTTATTAGCGAGTGCCAGTCCCGATACGACTATTAAGGTTTGGAATGTGCAGACAGGGGAGTGTGTGAACACTTTTAAAGGGCATAAAGGTTGGGTAATGATGGTGCATTTTTCGCCCGATGGAAAGAAAATTGTGACCGCAAGCCTTGATAATACCTTGAAAATCTGGGACATAGCGACAGGCGTGTGCCTACAATCTTTGAAGGGGCATAATGCTTGGGTAAATTGGGCGGCATTTTCTCCTGATGGCAAATATGTTGTAAGTGGGGGCGATGATTATAAAGTTAGGATTTGGGATTTATCTACGGGGCAGTACATTCGCAACATGGAGGGGCATAATGAAGAGGTAACCTGCGTGGCGTATTCTCCTGATGGCAAGTATGTTGTGAGTGGAAGCAAGGATAACACAATAAAAGTGTGGGATACAAAGACAGGCTTCTGCACGAAAACGATGTATG
The DNA here is from genome assembly GCA_051646985.1 of Bacteroidales bacterium. Lineage (GTDB taxonomy): Bacteria > Bacteroidota > Bacteroidia > Bacteroidales > UBA932 > JAITMY01. The sequence continues at coordinate 2,682 of JBOFDL010000142.1, forward strand.
GGCATAAAGATTTGCTGTTGAGTATTCAATATACTGCCGATGGAAAATACATTTTGTCAACAAGCAAGGATAAAACCGTAAAGGCATGGGAAGTTGCTTCGGGCAATCGCGTGAAAACGTTGGCGGGACATACAGGAAAAGTAACAGGGGTGGCATTTTCGCCTGATAACCAATTTGTTGCGAGTGGCGATATGGATAAAAATATTAAGATTTGGGATATAAATAACCAAACCTGCGTGAAAACTTTGGTAGGCGAACACACTGACCAAATTACCTGTATGCAATATTCGCCCGATGGAAAATATGTGCTAAGTAGTAGTTTGGATAAAACGATTAAGGTTTGGGACACTGCTACGGGGAAATGTAAGGAAACTTATACGGGGCATAAATATGCAGTCTATCAATTTACCTATTCGCCTGATAATAAAATGATTGCAAGTGCCAGCGAGGACAAAACGGTGAAGGTTTGGGATACCCAAAGGGGCATTTATCTTAAAAACTTGGAAGGGCATACTGCGGGGGTATTGTCTGTGGCTTTTTCGGCAGATGGGAAGTTTTTGGTGAGTGGCAGCCGCGATAAATCGGTGAAATTGTGGGATTTAACTACGGGGAAATGTATTCAAACGCTCAAAGGTCACAATGACGCGGTAACGGGCGTAGCATTTTCGCCCAATGGCGAACAAATTATTACCGCAAGCAATGATAAGTCGGTGCGTGTGTGGAATGTGGAAGATTATAGTTGCACAAATACGCTAGTCGGGCATAAAGCATCAATCACAAATCTTTCATTTTCAAAGGATAACAAATATTTTATGACCAGCAGCAGCGACAATTCGCTCAAAATTTGGGACGCGCAAAGCTACGAATGTTTGAGAACCCTAATTGGGCATAATGACTGGGTAACAGCAGCAAGTAGTTCTCCTAATGGACAATTTCTGGTGACAGGGAGTTATGATGAAACGGTGAAAGTATGGAATTTTATGCACGTAGATAATCTTTTGCCCTATCTACAAAACCTTCCGATTGATGATTTAACAAAGGAGGAGAAGGTGTTGTATAAAATAAAGTAAGTTATTGAAAATGATGCAATAATGAGTAAATTATCTTTGAACATTGCATTTATTTATCAAAGAAAAAGCATACTATTTTTGAATATCATAAATAAAAATATGCCTTTTCTCATTATTTTGTAGCCTATTATATCAACCTGCATCGTAATCTCATTTATAACAATCTCATTCTTTATTTATAGCAAGCGCTTTTGTGATTTCACAAAAGCGCTTGCTATTTTTTGATATAATACATATAAAGTTCTGAATAAAGAAGAAATTTATTGCGATAGTATTTTCAATCTTTTAAATAAGGGAGAAATTTGTTGCAGTAGTATTTGCAACCTTTAAAATAAGGGAGAAATTTATTTCGGTGGTACTTTCAAT
>JBOFDL010000143.1:0-11316 GCA_051646985.1 Bacteroidales bacterium
GAGATGATATTTTTGGCTTTGTTACCATAGGAAGCGGTATTACGATTCATCGCACAAACTGTCCCAATGCAGACCGATTACTAGCGCAATACGATTATAGAGTTATCCCTGCACATTGGCAACAGCAAGAAAATACTAACTTGTTTCAAGTGCAAATTAAAATTGTCGGGAATAATGAAGCCGGTTTACAATTCCGAATTACAAATGTAACCAACAATTACGCCGTAGGAGGTATTAGAACTTTTACGCTCGAAAAGCAGAAAGATAAACTAGAAGGAAAATTTCGTGTACTTATAAAGAACGCCCAGCAATTAGAAGCCTTGCTTTATCAATTGCGTATGACAAAAGGCGTAGAAAGAGTACAACGACTTGATGGATAAACAATAATATATTTTAACACGCAACCGATTACATTTGTAAACAAATACTTATCGCCTTATGAGAACACTTACGCTTATTTTACTACAATCCTTTAGCCTCTATATCTTTGCCCAAGCCCCAGAAGGCTATTATAGTAAGGCATTGCATAAAAACTCGGCAACACTCAAAACATCTCTACACCAAATAATCAAAGGGCATACTGAAAGAACATACACTCAACTATGGACGGATTTTCAAAGTACAGATAAACGAGCCGATGGAAAGGTTTGGGATATGTATTCCACTTGTAGCTTCACTTACGTTAGCAAGCAATGTGGCAGTTACAAAAATGTATGTGATTGTTACAATAGAGAACATTCTTTTCCCAAAAGTTGGTTCAACGAAGCGAAGCCAATGTACTCGGATTTATACCACCTATACCCTACCGATGGCAAAGTCAATGGACAACGAAGCAATTATCCTTACGGAGAATGCGCCAAAGGCACCCAATTAGCAAATGGAAAGGGGAAATTAGGCACGAGTACCTTTTCAGGCTATTCTGGAACAGTATTTGAACCCGATAATGAATTTAAAGGCGATTTAGCGCGCACTTACTTTTATATGGTAACTCGTTATGATGATATAGTTGCAAACTGGGCGAGTAATAGTACAGCGAAACCCACTCTTAATGGCACAAAATATCCCGCATTTACCACTTGGACGCAAAATCTCTTGCTTAAATGGCATCGTGAAGACCCTGTAAGCCAAAAAGAAATTGATCGAAATAATGCCGTCTATAAAATCCAAAATAATCGCAATCCTTTTATTGACCACCCAGAACTAGCAGAGCATATCTGGGGAAAACAAACTAATATTCCTTGGACAGGAGAAGCCATTGATGGCGATAAATCATCTCCAAGTATTCGCCTAGAAATCGCAGAATATCTTAATAACATCTTAGAAGTAGAGGTGGAGGTTACTTCCGAAAATAAAATTCAAACTGTAGAATTATGGGTAGGAACAAGCGAAAATAATAAACTATTCTCGTACAATATGGAGTCTGTCGGACATGATATGTATCATGTAAAATTAGAGGATGAAAAATTTGACTTTTTCCCTTTGGTTTGTACCATTTTTGCAGTAGATAAATTAGGCAATAAATCAATATTCGTAACGCATATTGCAAGTACTGGTATTGATAAACTTCAAGAGGCAGAGTTTAGAGTTTTTCCTAATCCCGCAAGTACCGAACTACATATACATTGGGATAAAATTGCTAATACAGCAAATATCGAAGTTTTTAATACGCAAGGACAAATTATTTATCGAAAAGAAATTAATTCAACTCAAAATATATTATCCTTGAATAATTTTGCAAAAGGACTTTACTATATTCGTCTAAGTGATAAAAAATACAGTGGAGTTCGCAAATTTACAGTTGCAAATTAGGCTTGTTTATTTTTCGACTTTTTCAATACGCTTTACGCTCTCCACTCCTTCGACTTTTTGGAGTTTTGTCATAAGGGTTTGCAGGTCTTTTGTGCTATGAACGTAAATGTCAAGATTATTATCAAATAATCCATTTTCACTTTGCGCATTGAATGTGCGTACGTTGATACGCATATCTTCGGATATTATTTTTACCAAATCTCGTAGTATGCCTAAACGGTCAATTCCTCTAATTTTAATGCGTGCTAAAAAGTATAATGTTTTATGCTCTGTCCATTTTGTGTTTACAAGTTTATTGCCGTGTTGAGAGGCTTCATTTAAGGCATTTGCACAATGCTTTTTATGAATCACGACTTTATTATTGGACTGTAAAAAGCCAATAACATTATCTCCTGGTATAGGCTGGCAACATTTTGCTGCACGATAGGTTAAGGTAGAGGGATCGGTATCTTCTTTTAGTAAAAATGTACGTTTATCAATAGAAGTCGTCTTGGTATTTTTATGTTTTGTTCTTTTTCGAGTTCCAAATAACTGTAATTCTACATAGCGTAAAAACTTACTACGACGTTGTTTTCTTACTGCTTTTTCAATCTTGTCTATTGATAAAATTCCTGCACCAATTTTACTAAATAGTTCTTCTTTATTGTTGACATTATAGTTTGTTGTTATACGCTTGTAAAGCATTGCATTAGGTGTTAAATGCAACTTTTTTAATACATCTTCAACCGATTGTTTTCCTTTTTGAAAGTGTTTCTTCGTTTCGTTTTTTATAGCGGTAATTATATGGCTACGAGCTCGCGAAGTGGCTACAAATGTTAACCATACTGCTTCGGGTTTTTTATTGTCAGCGGTGAGCACTTCCACTTGGTCACCGCTACTTAATACGTAATTCAATGGAACAAGTTTATGATTAACCTTTGCCCCAATTGCTCTATTGCCTATTTCTGTATGTATTTCATATGCAAAGTCAAGAGTTGTCGCTTTATTGGGCAAGCAGATAATTTTTCCTTTTGGAGTATAGACCGTAATTTCTGAAGAAAATAAATTAAGACGAAATTGGTCTAGAAAATCTGTAGCATTTTGTTCATTATCTGCTAACATCTCTCGAATACGCACTAACCAATTATCAAGTGCTGAGTCTAATCCCGCTTCATCAACAATATTTGTATTCGCTTGTTCCTTATAGTTCCAATGTGCAGCATAACCACGTTCTGCAATCTCATTCATGCGTTCCGAGCGTATCTGTAACTCAACCCAACGACCAGCAGGCCCCATTACTGTAGTGTGTAACGCTTCATATCCATTTTCTTTTGGAGAACTTATCCAATCTCTCAATCGTTCATTATTTGGCTTATAAATATCCGTAATTAAGGAGTAAATTTGCCAGCATTCTTGCTTTTCGTGTACCCCAACTTTAGGCTTAAATACAATACGTACCGCAAATAAATCATAAATTTCATTGAATGCAACTTGCTTTGCCTGCATTTTACTCCAGATAGAGTATGCTGATTTTACCCGTCCACTAATATCAAAAGAAAATTCATGTTCTACTAATTTTTGTTGAATCGGGGCAATGAAGTCATTGATATATTTCTCTCGCTCTTTCGCACTATGACTAAGCGAGACTTGTAGCTCTTCATACATCTTTGGGTACTGATACTTCATCGTTAAATCCTCTAACTCGGATTTTATATTGTACAAGCCCAATCGATGTGCTAATGGTGCATATAGATAGAGAGTTTCACAGGCAATTTTCTCTTGTTTATGGGGAGCCATTGAGCCTAGCGTTCGCATATTATGTAAGCGATCTGCAAGTTTAATTAATACCACTCGAATATCATCTGCCATTGCCAAAAGAAGTCTTCTGAAGTTCTCGGCTTGTAATGATACATTACTGTCAAATATAGTATCTAACTTAGTCAATCCTGTTACGAGGAATGATATTTTTTCTCCAAATAAACCTTCAATATCCTCGGAAGTATATTCTGTGTCTTCTATTACATCGTGTAATATCGCCGCAGATATTGCTTTGTAGCCTAGTCCAATTTCGTGCGCTACAATTTTTGCAACAGCGATAGGATGCGTTATGTAAGGTTCTCCTGACTTTCTCCTAGTTCCTTTATGTGCTTCGTAGGCAAGATTAAATGCTTTGAGCATTACCGCATTTTCTTCCTCTTTAAATGGGCGTAAACTGCTAACAAGCATGTCGTCAAAAATTTGCCGACATTTTTCTCGTTCTAAATCTACTTTTGTACTCATAAAAGCAATAGGGATTTAACTATTTTCGGATAATCACAAGGTGTTCTTGATCCGTTATTTTTTCGCAATAGTTACACTTCAACTCAATTTCATCTCCCTTCGTCATGACCGTAAATTTTGTGGTAATTATCTCATTATTGGTTACACACTGAGGGTTCATACATTGAGCAATTCCAATAATTTTAGAGGGTATGGCAACGATATGTTTTGCAATTACTTTGTAGTCTCGAATAATATTGAATTTCGCTAGAGGAGCCACTAAGGCAATCCGATTAATCTCCTGCTCTTCAAATAATCGGTCGGAAATTTTTATAATTGCTTTTTTTTCAAAACGTCGACTATCCAAGTTGGTTCCTATAGTTAATTGACTTTTACAATTATGTAGATTCAAAATGTCAACAACCTTAAATAAATTGTGAGAGGGAATATGATCTATTACGGTGCCATTTTTAATAGCATTTACCATCAACTGTTTTTCATCCTTCATAACGTTTTTCATGTTCATTTGTTTAATAAATAACAAATAGCAGCCATTCGAGCAAATACGCCATTTTTTGCCTGTTCAAAATAATACGCTTTAGGACTGCTATCCACGTCTGTACAAATTTCATTAACACGAGGCAATGGATGCAGTATCCTTACATTATTCTTTGTATTTACTAACATATCGTTATTAAGTATGTATAAATTTTTTACTTTCTCGTATTCCATGGGCTCTGAAAAGCGCTCACGTTGTACTCTTGTCATATAGATGATATCTGCATTAGCCAAGTGTGGCTCTAATTCAGTATATTCCTTAAAAGGTATATTTCGTTTACACAACAAATCTTTATAAATCTCCGGCATGGCTAATTCAGGGGGAGCAATAAATACAAAATTAGCATTAAATAAACTCATTGCTTGTAATAGGGAATGTACAGTGCGGCCATACTTTAAATCTCCCACCATGGCAATGGTCAGATTGTCAAGTTTTTTTTGTGTTTTTTGGATAGAGTATAAGTCTAGTAAAGTTTGAGTTGGATGCTGATTTGCTCCATCTCCTGCGTTGATAATAGGAACACAAGAAACTTCTGACGCATAACGAGCTGCGCCTTCTAATGGATGTCGCAGTACAATTAAATCAGCATAATTAGCAACCATCATAATGGTATCCTTTAAAGTTTCACCTTTACTAATACTCGTATTAGAGGTATCTGAAAAGCCTATAATATTACCTCCTAAACGACTTACAGCTGCCTCAAAACTAAGACGAGTTCGTGTAGATGGTTCAAAAAATAAGGTGGCGACAACTTGTTTTTCTAGTAATGCTGGAGGAGGGCAATGTTCAAAATCTGCGGCCTGTTGAAGTATAATTAATAGTTCTTCTTTTGAAAAATCAGTGATCGATAAAAAACTTTTCATTATACAGTAACTTTTAATTTAAGAGGCTAGGCTAAGATTTTTCTTGAGTTAAAAACGTTATATACCACAAATATAACATTTTTTTGTATATTAAGTGTGATCATATAGACTCCCCATCAACGAGATTATTATACTGATGGGGTAAACAAGTCAAAGGTGCCGTCTGCATAAAATGTTGTAATGTGCAAAATTTCCTTTTTATTCGTCAGTTGCGCGGAGTTCACATTTGTAACCATGTTTTGGTTGGGAGCCTCAGAATTATCATTTCTTACAATTTTTCCTTTTCCTAGCAATAGCCATTCAGCTGAAACACTTGGAAATGTCAACAATATTTTTTCAATAAAATCATAACTTGGTTTATTTCTGCCTGATATAATATGAGAAATACTAGATCTTTGTACATTAATCTTTTCCGCGAATACTGATGGAGTAAGTTGGAAATGATTTATGAGTTCGGCAATCCTATGTTTCATTTTTAGTCTAAGTTGTAAATTAAAGATTTTCAAATGTAGTAAAAGTGTATTTAATATGCAAAGTCATTATTTTTACTACGAAAAATCTAAAAATATCTTAGAAATTATATACATCCATCATAAAGCAATAGTGCTGAACTGGCATTTTATCATTCTGATTATTAGCATATTGAGTTTCTTTTTATTGCGATTTCTTACAGATTTTTTGTTGTAATTATTGAATTTGCTTCAACAATTACATCTTGCTATGATGTCAAATCTATTGATTAATAGGGGTTTATTGAACGTATGCTGTTGGTTTGAAAGAAGAGTAATTGGAGGAACTTTCAAGAGAATACATTTGTGAACAAAAGTCGTTTTTTTTGCTATTGCTGACGTGATAAATCTGCCAATATACAGGCAGTTAAGGCCTCTACTATAACGGGTACGCGAAGGGCTATACATGTATCATGACGTCCCTTAACAACAAGGTTATCACATTTTTTTTGAGCAAAATTAAATGTTTGTTGTACTTTAGAAATACTTGATGTAGGTTTTACTGCAATCCTAAATATAAGAGGATTGCCATTTGTTATCCCTCCATTTACCCCACCCGATTGATTTGTCTCTGTTTTTCCACTAGCATTGATAATACAATCATTATGTTCAGAGCCTAGTTGTTTTGTAGCCAAAAATCCAGAACCAAATTCTATGCCTCGTACTCCTGGAATAGAAAATATTGCATGACTTATAAGTGATTCTACACTATTAAAAAAAGGTTCTCCAAGTCCAATCGGCATTGGAGACGCTACACACTCAATAAGCCCTCCTAGAGAGTCGTTACTATCAAGTGCATTATTAAGTAAATCAATATGTTTCCCATATTCTACTCCCCCTAATTCTATAATTTTAGCACAAATATTAATATTTCTTACAATTTTTTTCGCTATAACTCCTGCAACTATCAATCCTAGAGTTATTCTACCTGAAAAATGTCCCCCACCTCTATAATCATTATAACTAGCATATTTTTGAGCTGCAACAAAATCAGCATGACCGGGTCTGGGAGTGTCTATTAAATTTTTGTAATCAGAAGTTTTAATATTTGTATTTGCAAATAAAATAGCAATAGGAGCCCCTGTTGTTTTTCCATTAAAAACTCCTGACACAATTTGAGGAATATCATTTTCGATTCGTTTAGTCGTTCCTATAGCTCCACTTTTTCGCCGTAATAGATCTATTTCAAAATCTTTTACGGATAATGTTTTACCTGCGGGACAGCCATCAATAACTATCCCAATTGATTCTCCATGAGACTCTCCAAAAATTGAAAGTCTAAAAAAATGTCCAAATGTATTCATCTGTCAAAAATAAAAAAAAGAACTCAAGTACTTACTTGAGTTCTTTATAATACTTAATTTAATTTGTTTTATTTTATTTTTTTACATTCCCAATACCCAAGCAGCAGCAGTTCCCGCAAAACTCTTTCCTGATTCAGAACTCTCAGCACCTTCAACTTCATCTCCTTCTTCTTCTCCAAATTCATCTCCCGCAGATTCTTCCTCTTCTTCGAATTCCCCTTCTTCTCCATCATAATCTTCGTCCTCCTCTTCATCCTCCTCTTCACCTCCTCCTCCACTATACAATTCTCCAAGTCTTGCTTTTACTTTTCCCAATGAACGATTCGCAGTAGAAAAATTGGAGTAAGTTCCTCCTACAGCGACCATATTCCATCTGCCATATCGAAGGACAGTAGCATCAGGAAACATCTGTTTAACAAATTGCATATATTCAACAGCATTAGAGCGATTAAGAAAACTACCTACAATCACGTAGTATGAAGAATGGCTACGTGTGGAAGGAGTAGAAAACTCTTTTGCCGCAACTTGAGATAAGGCTGCAATTGAATCCATTTTCGCTTTCATTTGTAACTGCATCATAATAGCGGCATCTGCCTGACGTGCACTATCTTGCATGCGTTGTATACGTTCAAGTTCTGCCTGTTTTGCTTTTTGACTATTGCGTCCACATGACGATGCTATTACCACAATAGAGGCAAGGCAAAGGATAAATATCTGTCTTTTCATAATGTTAAAAAAAGTGTAACTCTCAATGAATTTCATCAAAGATAGTGGGTATTTTGCGAATACGCAAATTTTTTATTTTTTTTTGGAGGATGCAATTAAGCATCAATACGAGCATATTTTGCATTTGCTTCAATAAAGTCTCTCCGAGGTGCAACATCATCCCCCATTAGCATAGAAAAAACACGATCTGCTTCGGCTGCACTATCAATCGTAACATGACGTAAGGTACGCTTCTCAGGATCCATTGTTGTGTCCCATAGTTGGATAGCATTCATTTCGCCAAGTCCTTTATAGCGTTGGACAGAAGCTTCTTTGCCAAGACCAAAATCTTCAATAGCTTGCATCCGTTGCTCTTCATTCCAACAGTATCGTTCATTTTTTCCTTTTCTAACTAAATATAAAGGAGGAGTTGCTATATAAACGTGTCCATTTTTTATTAGATCGTTCATATAGCGGAAAAAGAATGTCATAATAAGTGTGGCAATATGACTTCCATCTACATCTGCATCAGTCATAATGACAACCTTATGATAACGAAGTTTTGAAAGATTTAGAGCCTGACTATCCTCTTCTGTTCCAATTGTAACTCCAAGCGCAGTAAATATATTTCGAATTTCTTCATTATCCAAAATTTTATGCTTCATCGCTTTTTCTACATTCAAAATTTTCCCTCTAAGGGGTAAAATTGCTTGAAACATTTTGTCTCGTCCTCCTTTTGCTGTTCCTCCTGCGGAGTCTCCTTCGACTATAAAAAGTTCGCATTTGCTTGGGTCTCTTTCTGAGCAATCTGTTAATTTGCCTGGTAATCCAGCACCAGAGAGTCCACTTTTACGTTGTACTAATTCACGAGCTCTACGCGCCTCATAACGAGCTGTCGCAGCAATAATTACTTTGTCAATGATGAGTTTTGCCTCCTTTGGGTTTTCCTCTAGGTAATAAGTAAGTGCACTACTTACTGCTTGAGAAACTGCTGACGTTACTTCGTCATTTCCCAATTTTGTTTTTGTTTGCCCCTCAAATTGAGGTTCTGCAACCTTAACAGAAATAATGGCCGTTAATCCCTCTCGAAAGTCAGAGGCGTCAATTTCTGTTTTAAGTTTAGTAAAGTATCCATTTTTTTCGCCAAAATTCTTCAGTGTTGTTGTTAGTCCCCTTCGAAATCCAGAAAGGTGTGTGCCTCCTTCAATTGTATTAATATTATTGACATATGAATGTACATTTTCAGTATAGTCTGTGTTATACAAAATGGCCACTTCTACAGGTACATTATTACGTTCCGTTTCAAGGTAAATCGGTTTTTCAATAAGTTTATTTCGATTTGCATCGAGATAAGAGACAAATTCTTTTAGACCTTCTTCTGAAAAAAAGCGTTCTGTTTTAGGTTCATTTGTTTCATCGTCCTTAACACGTTTGTCTCTAATAACTAAGGCAATTCCTTTATTAAGAAAGGCGAGTTCTCGTAAGCGACTGGCAAGAATATCGTAGTTATATTCTGTGCTTTGCGTGAAAATTTCAGCGTCAGGCTTAAAGGTAATTACAGTTCCGCGCAAGTCCGTCGTCCCAATTTCTTTTAAATTCGTTTGACGAACACCTCTACAGAATTCCATTTGGTAAATTTGTCCATTACGACGAACTTCTGCTCGCAAAAGAATCGATAGTGCATTTACGCAAGAAACTCCTACGCCATGCAATCCCCCAGAAACTTTGTATGAGTCTTTACTAAACTTTCCTCCAGCATGAAGTTTTGTTAGCACCAGTTCAAGTGCAGACATCTTTTCTTTTTCATGATAATCAACAGGTATACCACGACCATCATCAGTTACAGTGATAGAGTTATCTTCATTAATACATACCTCAATGTTTTTGCAGTAACCCGCGAGAGCTTCGTCAATAGAGTTGTCAACGACTTCGTATACTAAGTGATGTAATCCTCGCGAGCCTACATCTCCAATATACATAGAGGGACGTTTACGCACCGCCTCTAAACCCTCTAAGACTTGAATACTATCGGCGGTATATGTGCCGTTGTCTTGTTTAATTTCTTCTACTGACATAATTTGTTGTTTTATACAAAAATCTCACAAAACTAGCAAAAAATAGTCAGATTATCTAATTTAGAACACTGTAAATTTATTAACATTTTGTTTGTGTGTATATTTCTTTTTAGACAAAACAAGTACCTTTGTGAAAGGTTGGATATTCTACTTCATTAAGCCTGACAATCAACCCGAGTTCCGAAAAACAATTAATTGTACGACAGGTTACAACAGCATATATCTTTAAGGAAAACATTTAGATTGCATACATATTAAATTTTAGTATTATAATGGAAACAGTAGTTAGTGGCATTCGCTCCACAGGCAATTTACATCTTGGCAATTATTTTGGGGCACTCCTCAACTTTACAAAAATGCAACATAACAACTATTGCTTTTTCTTTATTGCTGATTTGCACGCACTTACAACTCATCCTGCAACGCAAAGTTTTCACGAAAATGTACAACACATCTTAGCTGAATATCTTGCTGCTGGTTTAAATCCAGAGCAATCAACAATTTTTGTTCAAAGTGATGTGCCCGAAATTTCTGAAATGTATGTGCTCCTTAATATGCTTGCCTATAAGGGAGAGTTAGAGCGTACGGTTTCATTCAAAGACAAAGCGCGCAAACAAGCAAACAATATTAATGCTGGCTTATTAACTTATCCAGTATTGATGGCTACAGATATTCTTATCCATCAAGCTCATAAAGTTCCTGTTGGAAAAGATCAAGCACAACATCTTGAAATGACGAGAGTCTTAGCGCGTCGCTTTAATAATATGTACAATACACCAATTTTTATAGAACCTGATGCTTATAACTTTGGACATGATTTAATTAAAATTCCAGGTCTAGACGGCAGCGGAAAAATGGGAAAAAGTGAGGGAAATGGAATATTCTTAATGGATGATGAAGAAAATATTCGCAAGAAAGTAAAAAAAGCAATTACTGATACTGGTGAAAAATCTTCTGAAATGAGTGAGGCTGTAAAAAATCTCTTTACAATAATGAAAGTTGTTTCTCCTGTTGAAGTTGTTGATTATTTTCATGCCTCTTACGAGACTGGAACAATCCGCTATGGAGACATGAAAAATCAACTTGCAGATGATATTTGTAAGATAACATTGCCTATTCGCAAAAAAATCATCACGATAGCAGAAAACAAAGATTACCTATTGAAAGTACGAAAATTTGGAGCGGAAAAAGCTCGCGAAAGTGCAAGTAAAACTCTTTCTTTAACCAAAAAAGCAATGGGATTTAGATAAATTT
>JBOFDL010000144.1:0-2221 GCA_051646985.1 Bacteroidales bacterium
GTATCCTCAATACGGAGGATAAAATCACCACCCTGTTTTTTGGCAAATAAGTAGTTAAATAGAGCAGTACGTACTCCGCCCATATGTAATGCCCCCGTAGGGCTTGGGGCAAAACGCACCCTAACTTTTGATTGACTCACTTTGATATATTACTTGTTACTGAAAAACCGATAGATATATAATTTATAGACTTTTTGTACAAACCATGATATTTGTCGCAAATAACTTTTTTTATAAGACGAAATCCCCAGACTCGCACTCATTTTCCCATTTAATGAGCCTTGCTCTACAACCGTTGGGTGCGCCCAATACATTCTTACTACCTTATTGGCAATAAGGTCACGATGCCACCAATCAATTGGCTTATCACATTTTTTCTTCTCTAAATCTTTCATGATTTGACGAGCGGCAGCTTGATCCATCAAATATGCACCTGCACATCGTCCAAAATTAGCAGGATATAGAAACTTTCCTTTTCCCTTTTTTATGACTTTTCGTGATGGGAACTTCAGAGTTGAATTTTCTATAGAAATTATAAATCCCTTTTCTAATGTTTGTGCCTCTTGAATAATCTTTTGTAACCTTTCAAGAAAATTCTTCTCAAAACACACATCATCTTCCAGTATTAGTGCAATTGCATCATTATTTTTTATGATAAGTTCATAATACTGTATATGATTAAAAGTACACGCAACAGTTCCTCTCCCCAATAATTCTTGAATGTCTTTTACAAAATATTTTGAACGAGTAGATGCGTCTGATAGCAATGTGTCATCTACTATAATTTGAAACTCAAATCCTGTTGATTGAGATATTTTTTTTAATCTTCTCTCATGTTCCTCATAGCCTTTAGGTGCATGAACGACATATATATGGTCAATACCTATATTTTTTTCTATACCCATAGTACTTACAAAAATTAGCGAGCAAATGTACTGTAAATAATCAAAGCATTTAATGAATTAACAGCAAATTTATCTTAACTTTGCGAGATTTTTTATTTCACCTCAATGGAAAAATTTATTCGATTATTAAGTTTTGCAAAACCTCACAGTAGTTACTGGGCAAAGTATCTTCCTTGTACTATTTTGGCAATGGTTTTTGGCATTGCTAATTTCATGCTTATTATACCATTGCTTAATATTATTTTTGACAGTAGTAATGTTGAAGTAATTAACACTTTACCCCCCTTTTCCCCCTCGGCTGAGTTTATAAAACAATTTTTCGGATACTATCTTTACAGCATAAAGGTTAATCATGGTGTGATGTGGGCATTGTCCTTTATCTGTCTCTCAATTGTAATAGCCTCTCTGTTTGCAAATACGTTCAAATATTTTTCTTCGATGATACTCGGAGACATGAACTTACGTGTTTTAGAAAACATTCGCAATGCAATTTATGAAAAAATAAATACGTTGCACATTGGCTTTTTTAGCAACCAACGTAAAGGAAATTTACTTTCTATAATGTCAAACGACATTGCAGAAGTGCAAAGTTCTACCGTATTTTCATTTCAAATTATTTTTCGCGAACCTATTTTAATTATAGGTAATCTGGCAGTGTTATTTTATATGTCGTATCAACTCACATTGATTACACTTATTGCCTTTCCTATTTCAGCATATTTTGTTAGTTTAGCAACAAAGAAACTTCGAAAAAAAGCGGTTGTAACACAACAGTTACAAGGTGATATAATGAGTATAATAGAGGAAACCATTTCTGGAGCCCGTATTATCAAAGCATTTAATGCCCAACATTATGTAAAACGTGCATTTTTACACATTAACAGAATGCACCGTAATGCCTCTTTTAAGGTGGCAATAAGAAGTAATATAGCACCACATTTATCTGAATTTTTAGGCATAACTATTGCCATGATTATTTTGTTTTTTGGAGGGATGATGATTATTCAAGGCAACTCCAATCTAAGTATCCCTGAATTTATCACTTACCTCGCATTTTACTACCAAATTCTAACGCCTGTAAAAGAGATTAGCAAAGGCTTAGCTGCAATTCAAAGAGGGATGGCTTCAGCAGATCGAATTTTTGCAGTTTTAGATACGCCAGTGAATATAAAAAAAACAAAAAATCCTATTGATTTAATCAAATTTGAACAACAAATTGAATTTAAAGATGTTGATTTTTGCTATGACAAAGAGCCTATTTTACAGAATATAAACTTGACCATTCCCAAGGGGAAAATGTATGCTTTAGTAGGAGC
>JBOFDL010000145.1:0-3958 GCA_051646985.1 Bacteroidales bacterium
TCGCAAGCAGGAGGCATAACCATAGGTGAGCATAATATTGAGTTGATGACCTACTTTTCGCCCTTTGCACTTAAGGAGGACCGAGTTTACTTGAATGCTAATGTTGGCTTGATAGGTAAAACTCAGAAGATAGAGGGCATTCCAGTGCCAAGTTTTCAGCCCAAGGGCTTTAATTTTGGAGTAGTAGGAGAGGGCGAACTGGAGGTGTTTGTTACCCACTACTTAAGTCTGTTTGGTAGGGCTGGCGCACGCTTCTGCTTTATTGATACTCGCCAGCGTATAGAGGGCGTGTACCTTGGTGGTTTGCGTATCAACAGCGCAGTATTCAAGCGCAGGTAAGCTACCACAAACCTAAATAAGTAAAGCCACAAACCAAAGCAGCCCCAGTAATGAGGCTGCTTTGGTTTTGTGGGGTGGGGGCGGTATCTTTGTGCCGTAATTACTTTTTATTTACTTAATACATGTTTTTATTATGTTACAGTTGATTTATGAAGTGTACGTGGACAAGTTTATTAAACGGAGGAGTATTTGTGAAAATTGGAAAGTAGGGATAAAGAATTTTAAGGCTTGGAGTTGGCAAAGAAAATTGCTTTCTTTTGCTATGCTAACTTCGCTTTTTTTTCTTATGTTCTCTTTAGTGTATTATGCTCATTGTGCTTTGACTTCTTCAAGTAGCACATTGATTGCATCTCGCATATGGCTTTTCGTGCTCTCGCTTGCCTTTTGCATCTCAATTATGCCCTTTTTCTTTTTCACACTGAAAAGGAGCAGTATTGAGGATAAGTTAGCGCAACGCAAGAATAAACTAATGCAGGTGCGCACTATACTTAGTGATCTTAATTGTGCGAGTAAAGAAAAGATACAGGGGTTTATTCTCCGCTGTGATGAACAGAGTGCTAAAAAGAATAAAGATTTATCTGCGGTAAAGACTATACTTTATGTGCTAGTTCTTCCATTTTTAGTTGCCGCTTTTCAGGTAGGATTAAATCTGTATCAGAAGTATTATGCGCATATTGTTGGAGTGGGAGTTTTCGCTGTCGGAGTACTTATAGCAGGTGTAATAGTACTACGAGCGCTTCTTGAAAGTTTGTTTTACCCAAAGAGGGCGAACTACCAATGCTTAAAAGAGGACTTGCAAGACCTATTGTACCTTGAAGAGGAGAAGAATAGTGTGCATTGTACAGAGAGTGCAACCATAAGCAGCCCCAGTAAATAGCCAAAGGCGCAGCAATTACGCTGCGCCTTGCTTGTGTTTATGGGGTAGTCGGTAGGCTACTACTATGGAGTGACTCTCCCTTTTTGGTTCGTCATTGCGCACTTGATGCGCAATCCCCACCAAGAGTGCTAAGGCAACCACCCTGCCCATATTTTGCTTTTTTCATTTTTTGTCTTGACACAAAAAACGAAACAAAAAAGGTCAAGACTTTGGAAAAGGTTCTAAAAAAATATTGCTTGGAGGGCTAAAATTCTTAATCTCGCTCGTGCCTCACTCATTCAGTAAGAATTTTTACGCCTCCTTCGCTGCATTTTTTTGCCCCTTTTCCCATGTCGGGGTGGTAGGGAGTTAAGCGCAGGTGGTAGGGGCATTACTGCACGAGTCGCCTCAACTTAGTGTAGCGAGCTGGCTATCTTGCAGCCTAAACTGTTTGAGCCGTAGGCGAGTTTTTAGGCTGCAAGATAGCAAACTTTAGTTGGGCGTACGAAGTAAGTAAAGCCTTGAGTTTTGGTTACTTTGTGTCAAGACAAAGTAACGACAAAAGAATGCCAATAAGCAGAAGATACCGTGTCGTAGCACGGTATGACGTGGAAGGGGTACGATGAGAAGATAATAGAGAGCGACTTGAGGAAGCAAGGGTGCGCCGAAAAAACACGGTGAAAGACTTAATATAAGAAGTAAACTAAAAATAATAAACAGGGATTAAGCCGATATCTGTAAAAGTGGAGGCTAACAAAATACTTTACACAAATAATGAAAACATTTTTTTTGAACTGGATGCAACTAAATTATTTTAATTTGAGAGACAACTATATAGTAGCACTTGCAAGGAATTTTTCCTTAATGCTGCTCTTGTTTTCTCTTTGTAGAGCTATATTTTTTCTCTTTAACTATCAATTCTTTCCTGACACGGATGCAAGTCAATTATTCGTAATGGCTATAGCAGGAGTGCGGTTTGATATTTCGGCTCTACTTTGGGGGAATCTTATTTATAATGTTTTGTTTATTATCCCTTTTAAGTTTCGCTATAATCATTACTATCAAAAAGGGCTAAAAGTGCTTTTTGTTACCATTAATAGCATTTTACTTCTTGCAAATTGTGTAGACTGTGTTTACTTTCAATTCATCTTAAAACGCACCTCTGCAGATATTTTTTCAGAGTTTGCATTCAGAGATGTTTATGCACGTTTTGGGAACTTCTTTATTGACTTTTGGTTGATTTGGATCATTTGGATTATCCTTACATTAACAGTGTATTTCTTCTACAAAAAAGTTCAGCCAAGAGTATTCGAAAATACAATGCGCAATCATTTCCTTTTTTATGGGAAGAGTTTTTTTGTTTTAGTGCTTTTTTTACTTTTGAGTGTTGTAGGAATGCGCGGAAGTATTAAGTTCAGCCTCCACCCGATACGAGTAAGTGATGCGGGTCAATACGTAAAAAAACCTTTAGAAAAAGGGATAGTACTAAATACTCCTTTCTCTATATTCCGAACGCTTGGAGTAGCCACCTTGAAGCCGTTAAGTTACTTTGACACTATAGAGGCATTAGAAAAATCCTACAATCCTATTTATCTTCCCAATCCCAACACAGTATTTAATCCAATGAATGTTGTGATTGTCATTTGGGAGAGTTTATCGCGCGAGCACGTTGGAGCACTAAACAAGGACTTAGATAATGGTAATTATAAGGGCTATACTCCTTTTTTAGATAGTTTGATAAAACACAGCCTAACCTTTACTTCAAGTTATGCTAATGGTCGTAAATCGGTAGAGGCACTCCCCTCAATCATGACCTCTACCCCATCTTTTGACACTCAAGTTTCTAGATCTTCCTATGCAGGCAATCTGTTTAATAGCATTCCTAGCTTACTTAAAGAGAAGGGCTATGAAAGTTTATTCTTTCATGGCTCAAATCGCACCTCTCTGAGTTTGTCAACAGTTGCAAAAATGATTGGTTTTGATCACTTTTTTAGTCAAGAGGATTACGGAACAGGCAAGGAGTACTGGCCTAATTGGGGCGTTTGGGATGAGGAGTTTTTGCAATTTATGTCAAACAAACTATCACAAACAAAACAGCCATTCTGTAGTGCGATTTTCACTTTAACCTCTCATCATCCTTTTATCATTCCAGAGAGGTATAAAGATGTATTTTTAGAGGATGATGCCTCTCCAATGCTTAAATGTATGCGCTATACTGATTTTTCTCTAAGGAAATTCTTTGAAACAGCTAGTCAACAAAACTGGTATAACAATACCTTATTTATCATTACAGGAGATCATGCAAGTGTCAATGTTTTTCCTGAATCACAAAATGCGGTAGGACAAATGGCAGTCCCTATTATATTCTTTTCGCCAAATAGCAATCTAAATGGCATGATAGATAATGTTGCTCAACAAATAGATATTTTGCCTACAACAATGCGTATTCTCAATTATGATAAAGAGTTTATCACCTTTGGGCAAGATGCTATACAAACATCCCCTAAAGATAAACTAGCTGTAAATTTTACAAATGGCATATACCAAGTGTTTTACAAAAATTATGTACTTTATTTTGATGGCAAAAATACAACCGCTATGTATGATTTAAGTACAGATAAGTTCTTGAAAAATAATATTCTATTGCAGAATAAAGAATTACTTCAACACATTGAAACTAAGACTAAGGGCTTTTTACAGCAACACAATAATCGAATGATAGATAATTGCTTTACAAAAGAGTGCACATCTCTTATAAAATAA
>JBOFDL010000146.1:0-25634 GCA_051646985.1 Bacteroidales bacterium
ACAACCTTTAATACAAACTGGTTGGGCTGTCCTGATTATGGACCTAAAAATGAGCCACTACAAATGCAAAACATTGCCCTAACTATACAAAAATTAGATGCTGATATTGTTGGATTACAAGAAGTGACGAATAATCCTACCAAAAGTTTATCTGTTGTATTGGGACATTTAGGAAATGCATGGGATGGCTATATTGTTCCTGCCAATTCAGGGAAATGCGCTCAAAGTCAAGCCATCATTTACAAAAAAAATACAGTTAGGTTAGATAATACGCCCTATCTTTTGCGCAATGGAGGGACATATAATGCGTGGTCAAGTGGACGATACCCTGTAGAGTCAAATATAAACTTATTAATGGGAGATAAACAAATTCCCCTCAATATTATCAATATACATGCAAAAGCATATAGCGATGAAGAAAGTTATAATCGCAGAGTTGCCGCTTTTGACGGACTAAAAAAACTACTTGATGGAACATCACACAATACACTTAACTCAATAATATTAGGAGACTATAATGACTATACTATTGGAAGCCAATGCGGTAGTTGTGGCATATCTCCTTTCAAAAATTTTATAGATGACGTAAATAATTACAAAGTTGTAACTCAGAATCTAAACACACGACTTATTGATCACATTATGATATCGAACGAATTATTTGGAAATTATGTTGAAACAAGTGCTATTCGTGAAACTGAAATTGCTAATACTATCCCAAATTTTAGAAATACAACATCAGACCACTATCCAATTAGCGCCTCCTTCAGATTTTATTTAAATGCACAACATTTACCTCTTGCTGCACATTATGAAACAACACTAAGTAAAAAAACGTTTACTTTACCAAAGTCTGCAGATGGTCGTCCCACTATTCACTATCGCTTAGATAGCGGTATTGTGGCACAAGTAAACAATAATGTGGTAAATATCAGCGATACAGGTAAAATACGCGTACTTGCATGGGGCAACGCCGAAAAAGAGTATACTGCAGAGGCATGTTTTTTTGATATTTATGTTAGACAACATGAAACTATTCCAAAAATAGAAGTACAACCTCAAAATCTAAATTTACAATTAAAGCAAAATGCAAAACTCAGTTTACAAGCCTCTGGAACAAATCTATATTATCAATGGTTCAAAAATGGACACGAAATGTATAATGAAAACTCTCCAATACTCTCAATCAATAATGCAAATTATGAAAATTCCGGAATTTACATGTGTAAGATATGGAACTCTTTAGGCTCAGTAATATCTTCCAATGTCAGCATTTCTATCAACGGTATAACAAGTGCAATAAAACAAGAAATCAGTAACAGTATAAAAATATATCCCAATCCATTTACTGAAACTATCAATATTCATTCAGAACAGTACAGTATTAAAAAAGTATATATCTATTCTATGAAAGGCACTTTAATGCTTCATCACAATAATACAAACTATAATAATGCACAAGTTAATTGTTCACATTTATCCAAAGGAATATATGCCGTGCAAGTTATATTAAATAATGGTAAGCGAGTTACAAAGCTAGTCATTAAAAAATAGATAAATTATGATTTCTTTAGATAAGATTACTGAAGTAGATAAACTTAAAAAAAACCAATTAAGTTGCAAAGGATGTGAAAATCACTGTACGATTACTCGATTTGAGTTTGAAAATGGCAATGTGTTTTTTGGAGGGAATAAGTGTGAACGAATATTTTCAAATAAGGGACAATCTGGCGAAAAAGGCTTTAATTTGTTGCGCTACAAATACGAATTATTATTTAGCAAGGCAGCAAAAGATCGTGGCGATTTTGATACACTTACAGTAGGATTGCCTCGCGCATTAAATATGTATGAAAACTTTCCATTCTGGAGCACTCTTCTATCCGAATGTGGAATAAATGTAGTCCTATCCTCAGCCTCAACTTCGACGCTCTATGAAAAAGGAATGGGCACTGTAATGAGTGATAATATTTGCTTTCCAGCCAAATTAGTACACGGACATATTTATGATCTTGCAGAAAAAAAAGTAGATCGCATTCTGATGCCTATGGTATTTCAAGAAAAAAAAAATACTCCATCACACAATACTTTCAATTGCCCTATAGTAACGGGCTATGCAGAAGTAGTGAAAAGTGCTATCAATCCGCGCAAACGTTGGAATATTATAGTTGATACACCAACGATTAGTTTTAGAGATGACAGTCTATTGCACAATGCTTGCAGAGAATACATATTTTCATTGCGAAATATTCATCATCTAAAAATAAATAACCGGCAATTTCATCAAGCCTTTGTAAATGCGCTTAAAGTTCAACAAGAATTTAGAGATAAATTAAAACTTAAAGGGGATGAAATTATCAAGAAATCGTTAGCCGAAGGTAAACAGTTGATAGTTGTAGCAGGTCGTCCATATCATGCAGATCCATTAATAAATCAACAAACAGCAGAAATCCTAACAGAATTAGGAGCAAATGTAGTCACTGAAGATGTATTACCCTATCACGCCTCTATAGAGGATGATTTATATCTATCACAATGGGGTTATCCTGCTCGTATTACCCATGCAGCAAAATGGGTGTCAATGCAAGCAAATAATGTGCGATTAGTACAACTCAATTCTTTTGGCTGTGGACCTGATGCTATTATTACTGATGAAGTAAAAGAAATCTTACAAGCCAGTGGAAAGAATAATAACCTTATTCGTGTAGATGAGATTAGTAGTACTGGCTCAATACGCCTGCGTTTGCGATCTGTTGTGGAGTTTGCTAAATATAGTAAAAACAACTTGCAGGAGAATAAAAAGTCTCGTAAAACCACTGCACTGTTTATGCCCGAAGATAATCATCGTACGATTATTGCCCCTATGTTTTCTGACATTTATTCTCGTCTATTCCCTCCATTTTTTAAGCGCTCTGGCTACAAGTTGCACACCCTTCCGGTAACCGATACTTTGTCCGTAGACGAAGGAATGCGTTATACCAACAATGAGATCTGCTATCCAGCCATTACCATTATTGGCGATGTAATAAAAGCATTGAAGTCTGGACAATTTAATCCTAAAAATACAGCCGTAGGCATTACTCAAACAGGCGGACAATGCAGAGCTTCAAATTATTTGCCTCTCATAAAAAAGGCCTTAGTCAATGCAGGATTTTCTGAAGTTCCAGTTATTTCAGTCGCCACCTCAACAGGATTACACAAACAACCGGGCTTCAAACTCCCATGGGCAAAAATTATTCGCCCATTTTTAGCCTCAGTTATTTGCGCAGATGAGCTTTCAAAAATGTATTACACAACTGTGTTTAGAGAGGTAAAAAAAGGTGAATCTCGTCAAGTTTTAGAAAGTTATCTAACTCGTTTAGAGGAAATTATTACTAGCAATGGAAAAAGCAAGGATATAAACAAACTCCTCGAAAAAGCAGTAAAGGATTACAATAATATTGAAGTACAGTCAGGAACTTTTGCAAAAGTTGGTGTAGTTGGAGAGATCTATCTTAAATACAATATGTTTGCAAATCTTAATATTGTAGAATGGCTGAATAATCAAGGTGTTGAGGTCATAGTCCCTTCTTTGCTTGATTTTTTTATTCAAGATTTCATCAATGCTAAAATTAATGCTAAGTTGCATTTGAATAAACGCACATTAAAAGGGAAAGTCATTAATTATATACTTCGTAAATATCTAGACCTCAATTTTAAACGTGCGGCGAATATTGCTAAAGATTTCCGATTTTATCGAGCCAAACAAAATATTGATAAAATTGCAAATAATGCTTCAAAAATAATCAGTCTTGCACATCAATACGGAGAAGGTTGGCTAATACCGGGCGAAATTAGTAGTTTTGCCGAAGAAGGCGTGTACAACGTTATTAGTTTACAACCTTTTGGGTGTATTGCCAATCAAGTCATCTCAAAAGGCATAGAGAAACGCATGAAAGATAAGTATCCTAAACTCAATCTCTTATTTCTTGATTTTGATGCAAGCACAAGCGAAGTTAATATATTTAATCGTCTTTATTTTATGGTAAAATCAGCAAAAGAAGAGGCAGAAAAAAGGTAAATCTGATATAATTATAAATAGTTATGTATTTTTATTGAGTTGAATAAAAAAAATCTTCTAAAACCCAAAAAATGCAAGCGCATCAATTATTGCAACATTGATTAAAGATAATTTGCGTATTTACCAGATTCATTACAATTTTTATTTATCCATTACCATGAAGCAACTCTCTTTATTGTTGATTTTATTATACTGTTGGCCTACAGCAATGATGGCAAAAACCGATTTTGTTATAAATGGAAAAGTTATAGACAAACGCTCTCGCGAGACTTTACCTGGCGTAAACATCACGATACTTAATACCACAAAAGGTTTTGTTAGCGACACATTGGGCAACTTTCAACTGAATGTAAACAAAGGAGGTATTTACCGTCTACAGGCTTCAAGTATCGGTTATAAAACGTATATTTCCCCGGAAATTCTTGTAGGAGCAAAAGATAATTATCTAGAAATAGAATTAGATGAAGTTGCGGTAAGTCTTGATGATGTGGTAGTTGTATCTATAGGAGCCTTTCGTAAAAACACAGAAAGTCCAGTATCATTAAAGGTCATTGGATTTACAGAAATTGAACGCAGTGCAGGAGCAAATCGTGATATCTCTCGTGTTTTACAATCGTTTGCGGGAGTATCGTCATCTCCCTCTGGCTATCGCAATGATTTGATTGTTCGAGGAGGAGGCCCCTCAGACAATCGTTTTTACATTGATGGCATCGAAGTGCCAAATATTAATCATTTTTCGACTCAGGGAGCCTCTGGAGGTCCTGTAGGACTTCTCAATGCAGATCTTATTCAAGAAGTTAATTTTTATGCTGGTGCATTTCCTGCCAGCAAGGGCAATGCAGCGAGTTCAATACTCGACTTCAAACTCAAAGAAGGCTCAAAAACTAGTCATAATTTTTCAGCAGTAATAGGCTCATCTGATCTTGGATTAAGTGGCGACGGACATATTGGTGAAAAAACAACCTATCTTTTTTCAATACGCCAATCTTATCTACAATTACTATTTAAACTAATAGGACTTCCATTTTTACCAAATTACATAGACGCACAAGCAAAGATAAAGCACAAAATCAATAAAACCAATGAAATATCAACTCTATTCCTAATGGGAATTGATGACTTCAAACTCAATACTGACACCATTGGACAATCTGATGCCAACAAATATTTACTATCTTCCTTACCCGTAGTAAAGCAATTTTCCTACACTTTAGGAGGCGTATATAAGCACTATTATGGAAATCACACTCAAACTGTCACGATAAGTCGTAACTATCTAGGTAATACTAACTATAAATACCTGAATAATGATGAATCCATGATGCGATCTCTTGATCTTTACTCTCAAGAACGAGAACATAAATTACGAATCGAAAATAGTAGTCAACTCGGATTATTTCGTGTACAAGCAGGAGTTAACTTTGAGCAAGGTCTTTACAATAATGATGCAAATGGACTGTATTTTGCTAATGGCATGGCAAACTCCTATAATAATAAGGCCGATCTTATAGTCTACAAATGGGGATTTTTTGTATCGTCACAGTTTGAGTCACGTAGTGGACGCTTTACATCATCATTTGGAATTCGTACTGATGCAGCAAATTTTAATACATCCATGCGTAATCCACTCAATCAACTTTCTCCTCGCATATCCCTTTCATACCAACTTTTACCAATGCTATATGCCAATGCAAATGCAGGAATCTACTACCAACTCCCAGCCTATACAGCAATGGGCTTTGCGGATGCAGAAGGCAACTATATTAATCAATCCTCTCTCAAATATCAACGCTCTAATCACTATGTATTGGGCCTAGAACATCGCCCAACAAACTATGCCCGTATTACGATAGAGGGATTTTACAAGCAGCAATCCCAAGAAATGTTATCACTGCTTGACTCCATTCCGCTATCCTCCAAAGGAAATGATTATGGCGTAGTCGGAGCAGAAGCAGTTGAATCATCAGCAAAAGGTCGCGCCTATGGTATAGAAATAACCGCACGATGGTTTGGATATAAGAGTCTTAACTTTATTGCTGCATATACCTATGTACGTAGCGATTTTTTTACACCACGCAGCAATACTTACATACCCTCGGCATGGGACAATAGACATTTACTTACACTCACTGGGAGTTATAACTTACCAAAGAATTGGGTTATAGGCTTCAAATATCGTATAGTTGGCGGCGCGCCCTACACTCCTTTTGACTTGGATATTTCTTCTCTAAAAGATGCATGGGATGCTCGAGGAAAATCATCTTTGGATTACAATCGTTATAATCAAGAGCGACTTGAGTTATACAATCAATTAGATATGCGAATCGATAAGAACTTCTTCCTTAAAAAATGGACTATTACCGCTTATATTGATATCCAAAATATCACAAACTCTCAATTTAGAGAACCAGATGCTTTACTTAGCACAGGACTAACTGATCCGGAAGACCCTACACGTTATCAAATGAAAACTGTAGTAAGACAGCTTGGAACCATTATTCCTGCAATAGGGCTTATCGTTAAATTTTAACAAAAAATCTAACGTTATAAAGATGCTTCCTTCAAATTCTAAAAAAAATCAATGAGATTGTGAAGAAACACATTCATAAAATCAAATTATTTTAAGCATAGAAAAGAGTAAAAAATCACTACTTTCGTAAATTATCATTTTAATATTATTATACAATGAATTTATTATTTTTGCTCATAGGATTGATACTTGGCAGTATAATTGCTTGGTTTATAAGTAAAATGAGATATGTTAATAATAATTCTTTTTCGCAATTAGAAATAGAGCAAAAATATATTTTTCGAAGTTTATACGATGAATTACGTGCAGAAAAAGATACCTTGAACTCTATTTTGCAAGATAAAATTGCAGAAAATTCTGGACTTTTCCAACTCAATAAAAATTTCCAAGAACGTATTGAAAAAAACTCTAAAGAGTTAGACTCATTACAAAAAAAATTTCATCTTGAATTTGAAAATCTTGCGAACAAAATTCTAGATGAAAAAAGCAGAAAATTTGTTGAAGTAAATGAGTTACAAATTGCACAAATACTTAATCCTTTAAAAGAGAAAATACAGATTTTTGAAAAAAAAGTAGAGGATACTTACAGCCAAGAAACTAGAGAAAAAGCAGCCCTTCGTAAAGAGTTAGAACTTATTGTCAAAGCCAATAAACAAGTAAGTGACGAGGCTAGTAGATTAACACGTGCACTTAAAGGAGACTCTAAAATTCAAGGAGACTGGGGAGAACTACAACTCGAAATGGTACTTGAAAAATCTGGTTTACTGCGTGATATTCATTTTCGGAAACAAGAAAATTTTAAAACAGAATCAGGAGCAAATGTTCGCCCTGATTATGTAATTAATCTTCCTGAAAATAAAAATTTCATTATTGATTGTAAAGTTTCTCTTACAGCTTATGAAGTTTATTATAATACTGATGATGAACAAGAACGAGCCAATAAACTTAATGAGCATTTAACAAGTATACACCGTCACATTACGGATTTAAGTGCAAAAAACTATCAAAATTTATATGGAGTAAACTCCCCCGATTATGTGTTTTTATTTGTGCCAATTGAGCCAGCACTTACACTTGCACTACAAGCAGATAATTTATTATTTGACAAAGCATTATCAAAAAACATTGTACTTGTCTCCAATTCTACATTATTAGCAACCTTACGCACTATTTCTTACATTTGGAAGCAAGAAAATCAAAGAAAAAATGTCCTTGAAATTGCAAAAGAAAGCGGAGCATTATATGATAAATTTGTGGGATTTATTGATGATTTAATTTCTGTTGGCAATAAAATGAATGATGCAAAAAAGAGTTATGAAGGAGCAATGAACAAACTCACTACATCTGCTAAAAAAGGAGACACAATTGTTGGAAGAATAGAGAGAATTAAAACAATGGGCGCTAATGCAACAAAAGTAATTTCTCAAAAAATCATTGATAGAATAGAACCTTAAAATCCCTTTCGTATATCAAGCACCACTGGTAAGTGGTCACTAATTCCCCCATTATATTTAAATCCATTATAAGTTCGATAAGGTTTATAACCAAAGTGATTTTTGTCGTCTTCTAACAAGAATGGAGCAGAAAAAATATAGTAATCAGAAGGTGTAGTATAAACAGCCTCGTCCTTATTTAGTAAATTTCCTGACACAAATATTAGGTCAATTAATTCCCATTTTCCTTGATATTTTATGGTGCCTTTTGAGGCATTATGATGAGGTAGAGCAAGATTATATAAACTGTCTTTTGCTGTACCTTGCAAGAAATTGGATACGCCTAAACCATCTAAAATACAAGGACTATCTGGGGTATCATTAAAATCACCCATCATTACAAGTTTTGCATTATTAGACGTTTTTAGAAGAGAATCGACAAGGCCTTTTAATTGTTTTGCAGCACTCATTCTACTAGGTTCTGATGCTGCAGCGCCACCATATTTTGAGGGTAAGTGACAAACAATAACATAAAGGGTATCCAAATTATTAATGATACCTTGTGCCAATAATATATCTCGAGTTTTTCGTTTATTTGGGAGAGAAACATGAATAAATTTTTGTCCAATTAACTGAAATTTCTCTTTATGATATAATAATCCGACATCAATACCTCTAGTATCAGGCGATTCTTTATGTACTATGCCATAAGGATATTTGGATAAAGGCGTTTCATAAACTAAGCGATTAAGTACAAACCTATTTTCTACTTCACAAATACCAATCAATTCAGGTGGCATTATACCTCCCACTGCGACAATAGTTTTAAAAATTTGATTGGTTTTCTTTGCAAATCGGCTCCATGTCCAATGCCGAGAACTCTCTGCAGTAAACTCTTTATTTAAGTTAAGGCTATCCTCAAAAGGAGAAAAGTAATTTTCAAGATTAAAAAACATAATTCGCAAACTAAGCTCTGAACGTACTGTAGTTTGCGAATAAACAGCAAAATCTAAAAATAATAATATTAATAGAAATGTATGTTTTTTATGGCACAAAAGCATAGCACCCAATACTTAGATCATCTATTTCTAATCGGTTATTTCCTAGTAAATCAATTGGAAATAATTTTGCATTTTCTTTTGAATTTGCATTTCTAGCAATTGATTGAGAATGTATTCGAAAATCGCTTCTTGAAAGGCTAAGAAAACTTGGAAATCCCGTCATAATTCTAAAAAAACTAGGGGAATCTAAATTAAAATTAGGGGAAACTCGAAGGATGCAGTGATCAAATAAATAATCCATTACTTGCTTATTTGTTTGCTGTATGTTTAGTTCTGACTCATTGCTGCCATAAATAATACAACCTGCAAAAAGAGCCTCTTTTAAGGAAGTGACTATAGTGTCTCGTTCTCTGAGCCAAAAATTTCGTAGTGAAAGTTGTGAAAGATGATATTGGATGCTATTTGAAGAAAAAGTTGCAACTGTCGTATTATAAAAACGCACCTCCCCTCCCTCTATCAAAATTGCATTTTTGCTGCAATTTGTAATTTCTGAATTATCAACATTTAATATTGCTTGTCTCCCATGAAGCCCATATTCACAATAATTTACAACACTTTTTGTTAAGGTTAAATGTTTTTGTTCATTAAGAATTGTGCTTGTATCTATAATAGTAATGCCTGTTTCTGCTCCTTTAATATTAGCATATTCAATAATACTTTGTCCTCTAGCATTTATCACAATCCCCTTCCATTCTCGCAATGCAGTACTATAATAATCCTCTTTACTACGTAAATGTGTAAGTTGACAAATTGATGTTTTAGTTCCATTTATATTTAAATGTCCATTAACAATAATGCCCTTTTCTCTTGCAAAATATAAAATAGCACCTGCCTCAAGCGTAAGACTTGCTAATTCTCCTATAATAATATCTCCTTGTAAAACATAAGGTCTTTGCGAAGTAAATATCACATTATGATCTAAGAGTGTATCGCTCTCGATAAGAATGACATCCTCCGCAAATGCTTCTAGATATAATTTTGAATCGAGTTCTGTTCCTCTTGATAAGAAAATAATCTCATCCATTAAAATAGACAACGAACTTTTTTTTACTTCAACAAGTATAAATAAACTATCTTGTTTAGCAAGCCTAACATTTTTAATGGACTCACCAGCTCTTCCATCAACTATCATAAGAAAGGGAGATTTCCCTCCTTGTCTCAATCTAACTTCATCAAAAATTAAATTTTTCTCACTACGATTGTAAACTTTGCAAACAAATGTAGTAGAGCCCAGTGGAGAAAAAACAGTGCCAAAATTTAGTGTATCTGTCGAGAAGTTTAATGTAGCAGCAGGATATGACTCAAAATTAATTTGATTGCAACTCAATAACAAGGATAACAATAAAAAACTTATAATTAACCGGAATCTATAGTTAAGTCGGACAAAAAATATAAGAGATAGTTGCTTCACTTACCAGCAAATGATTATTCCACAACTTTCATACCTCGTAAAATTGCTTGTTCATTTATCGAAATAAGTCCATGAACTCGCTCTGGCAATGACTTTTTTAAACCTTTTATTACATTTTCCATTTGAACAATAGGTTTTAACTTCAGAAATGCACCTAAAACAATCATGTTAAAAACTTTAGCATTCCCCATTTTTGAAGCCTCTTCTGTTGCAGAAATTTTATGAATCTTAATATCTGATCGGCTGCTCGGAGCAGTAATGCCATTAGGGTCATAAAGCAATAATCCTCCTGGCTTCACATTTTCCTCAAATTTATCTAATGATTGCTGATTTAGAATAATTGCTGTATCAAATTGGTTAATTATGGGAGAACTAATTCTATCATCACTTAAAATTACAGTAACATTTGCCGTTCCACCACGCATTTCAGGCCCATAACTTGGCATCCATGTAACTTCTTGATCTTGCATAATCCCTGAATAAGCAAGTATCTTTCCCAATGACAAAACACCTTGTCCGCCAAATCCTGCAATAATAATCTCTTCTTTCATAAATGCGAATGTACATTAAAATTCATAATCCACTGATTTGCGAAAGGCAACAACTTTTCGAATAAACCTACCTGCCTCTTTGTGTAAAGGATGTTCTTGGTAAAAATAAAAAGCCTCTTTAGTTTCAAATTCACTATATAGCACTATGTCTCCACTAGTTTCTGTATTCAGAAAATCAATTCCTACTTCTATTTTCAACAAACCCTCAATCTTTCCCTGTAGAGCCTCAAGCCTTTCTTTAACTATTTGCGCATTAGTAATTCTATTATTACCGAGTGCATATTCTTTAAGATTCCAAATTACAATATGTTTTATCATATTCTCTTTAATTTATAATTCTCAAATATCTTTTAGGTCTCCAAGTGGATAAAAAGGAAACATATGCTCTGTCATCCATTTATTTGATTCTGTAGGCGATAATTTCCATCCTGAACTACACGTTGCAACAACTTCAACAAATGATGTTCCTTTTTTTGCAAATGATGCTTCAAATGCTTTTTTTATTGCTTTGCGAGTTTGACGTACTGCGGCTGCCGTATGCACAGCTTGACGAGTAACATATCCTGTTCCAGGCAACTGTGCCATCAACTCTGATACTTTAAATGGATAGCCACTTATATTCATACTGCGTCCGTACGGAGTCGTTGCCGTTTTCATATCCAATAAGGTTGTAGGTGCCATTTGACCTCCAGTCATACCATAAATTCCATTATTAATAAAAATAACGGTAATATTTTCGCCTCTGTTGCAAGCATGAATAATTTCAGCAGTACCAATAGCCGCTAAATCACCATCGCCTTGATATGAGAAAACATGCATATCTGGCATAACTCGTTTAACCCCTGTAGCAACAGCAGGCGCACGTCCATGAGCGGCCTCTATCCAATCAATATCAAGATAATTATATAGTAGAACAGCACACCCTACAGGAGCAATACCTATAGTTTTATCTTGTATTTCTAGATCAGTAATTATTTCTGCCAAAATTTTATGAACAGTGCCATGGCTGCATCCAGGACAATAATGCATTGAGGCATCCGTAAGAACCTTTGGCTTTGTATAAGAAAGATATTGAGGTTGAATAATTTCTTGCACTGTCATACTTACATATTTTTGTACACCAAAGTGTGATTTTTATTAGCAATAATTTTCGCTTAACAAACTAAATTATATATATACTATTACCATACTATAACTCTAAAAAATACACTCAAGAAAACAGTAGTACTATATAGGTAATTTTATATAGCAAGCAACATAAGTATAAGAGTAAAAATCATTTGATTTATTAGTTGGCAAACGAGCTGCTCGTTGTTGAGCCTCTGTAGCAGTAGTCCAATAATTTGCAGGATTTTCAGCAAGAGCAGCTTCTTGTGTCGCCCTTGCAGCACGAGCCACTTTTCCACTAACGCCATCAATATAATCCGTCAATGTAAATGTAAATGATGTTCCACAGCGAATATGTATCATTGGAAGTACCCTAAGATCAAAGCCTATTTCTAGTGGAAACCCTACACTGACCGTTTTTATTTTTTCTCCATACAGATTTGTTGTTTTTAGTCTTGTTTCATATATGCCGTCAGGCACAGGCATATTTCGCAAGATATCAATTTCTTGTCCATCAAGCCTTAACGACTCATAAAGAATCGGTTCTCCTTGCTCATTTAATTTTGATCTATCTACATAAGGATTAAAAAAAAGAACTTTTAGTCCTGTAGAAAAATACGGAAAAATTGAGCGAAAAATTGGCAAATGGTTCAAGCGATATTCTCCTTGAAATCCTAATTCGAAAAAACGTGTTCGAAAATTCAAATTTCCCTCTTCGTATCCGCCAAGCATATGGCGTAAAGGGAATATTTCTTGGGGATATTCTGAACTTGCAGGTACTGCATCTGTTCGAAATTGATTCGATGAATTTTGAGAAAACTGACCAAATAGAAGTCCAATTCTTGCAGCATAATTTCCATCTGTGCCTATTTCTGACATAAAATCTGCCTTTATCGTATTTCCGCCACTCATCCAATGATTATTGCGCACATCCCCATAAAAGCCAGTAATGCCGACATGTAATCCTGCGTAAGATCGTAATGGTATTCCAACAAAATCACTCAATACAGATGATGATTGAGCATTCGATAAAGTAAATAGTACAGTAGATGCAAATAGAAGAAGTATATATTTTTTCAACTTAGAAACCACCCCTCTACCTCCTTTTATTTGAAATCAAGAGAGCCTCTTGAATAGTAATTCGCTCTCCATTATAGTAACAAGTAACAAAGGCATCAACAATGCCTTTTACCCACATTTTATCTCTCACATCTTTTGCATGATCATATGTTTTAAAAGGCCCTACAACATATTTATATCCAAATTGAGATTGTTCAAAAACTTGAAGCTCTTCAGTTATCTTATAGCGAAGATTATATTTTGAGAAAAACAAATTAATATTACTTTGACTTCCTATAGAATTCTTCGCAGCTAGTATTTGCACCTTGAAAACAAGTCCTTTTTGAGGGGTAGATGGCTTTGTTTCGATAGAACTTTTCTCAAAGGATAACTTCCGGACTTCTGCTTCGGAAAGAAGTGGCACAGGCAAACGGTTGCTAAAATCACTTTCCCTCTCAACAACTTCAACTTTTTCTCGAGATCCATCACTAGAAGAGGTCGTTGAAAAGAAACCTCTAATGCTAGGAAACCCCTCCTCTCCTTGAGGAATAATTTTATAGGAAATAACAAATTCTTGATCTGAGGGCAACTGCGTCCATTCAAAGGTGACGCGATTTCCTGCATACGAAAAAAGTGCTCCTTTTGTTTCTACTGCTTCAATTCGAGAAAATTGCGTAAAAAGATCCTCCTCTAGAACTCCACTTCCACTAATCTTTCCCTTAGTTAACGATAGGTTTACATAATATTCTTTATTTGCAAAATATGGTTTTTGTCTAATGACTGATAAAACTCCAGTTTCTTCAACTTTACTAGGAGTCGCCACATGAGAGGAGAATTGAGTGTATTTTTCAGTATGCATTTCATTGGGTACACCTGTAGGCAAAGCGGGAATATCTGCAATTTTTATTGTGGCACTTTCTACATCTTTTGACAGTCGTTCATCTCCATTGAGATAAGTAAATCTACCGACAAGAACAAGGTCTCCAGATGGACTTGTTTCATCTACACGAATACGATACTTTATTTCAATGACTGGAGTATTTGGTAAATTTGCCCAAATAATGCGCAAACGTTGATCCGTAAATGAAAAAACATAATCTGTGGAACTCAAATTAACTTGTTCAGCAGTAAAACCATTTGGTAAGTCCTGATGAAAACGAGCAAATCCAACTAAATCACCTTTTTCTATAATAAGTGTGACCTCAATAGCCTGACCTGCTTTCACTTGCTCAAGGACCTCCATTTTTACATTGACCTCTCCTGCATTGACAAAATTAATAATTCCAAAACTAAGAATAAGAGTTAGAATCTTATAGATATTTTTCATACAACAATAATTTCTTAAAAAGAAGTTCGCGTGTCAAATAGTTACTGGCGACAGATGTTAATTGTTGCAAAGTTAACATTTTGTTTAATCAATTACAAAAATACAAGATTTAATTTATGTCTCAGGTAATCATGTCTCAATAATTAAAGCATTCTTAATAAGGATAGGCTTTAAGAAAATTACGTTTTAAATCCCTAAAACATATCGCAAACTAAATCCAAAAGAAAAATTACGCGTATTTACTGCTGAGATGTAAGGATTATTTTGTATCCAGTCAGCATAAATTCTGAAGGTTAAATCTTTCATAATGGCGTAGTCAGATGTAAATTTGATGGATAGATTTCTCCGTCCATCTGTGATTTGATTCGTTTCTTCAGCTATTTTTCTGATGATGTTTGTATCATCTCTATAAATAAAATCTGCACGTAAGACTATGTTTGTTGTCGGATTTTGTTTTTCTGTAAAAATAACAAGTTGTGGAACTTTTGAAAATGTATAACCAGTGCCAATAGTTCCTTCCCACGCATTAGACTCAATGATTTGATTGTTGGACAGACTTAGATTTACTCGGCGGTTACGACGTACTTCAAAACGAGTCTGGAGATTATTTATCCATGTAATATCAAGGCCTCCAATTGTTATATTTTCGTTAAACCCTATAGTAGATATACTATAAGTCGAATAGAAGTCTCCTCGTACATCTTGCCCTTGAGGGTCCTCTATAAAGTTTGTGTTACTTGTAAAGCCACTAAAGTTGTAGGTGCAACGATAGGCGTGTTGAAGGCTTACATTTTTAACATAAGGCTTAAGGGCTGGAAGTCGAGACAAGCCATTATACGAGATTTGCCAATTTGGCAATGGTATTTTTGATAAAAAATTACTGTATTTGACATTTTTCTTGGTGTTTTTCTTCCCTAAATAAGCCATCTCAAATGCTGGGATAAGAACTTCTTGAGATAGATGACTGAAGCCAATAGGAAATCCTGTGCTGTCAATAGGATAGATATTGGTTCCATAGTGCTGTTGCGCAAGTTGCTGTGCAACATTTAAGCGTAATTGGGTAAATTTATCATAGGCTTGAGATGCATATAAATTTTGGGCATTCGAGTTTTCAAAGGCTGATCCTATTGCTATACTAGTCATTGTAAATGTACCTACTTCAAGTGGATTTCTACTTCCATTGTTGTTTATATCATACCAAGTTTTTCCATTAGTGTAAGTTTGAGATGCCGTCAAATCAATCCGCACATCGCGAATGGGTTCTATTGAGGAACGAAATGATAGGTTGTTACTGATTTGCATCACAAATGGGTTGATAAGCGAAGTGTCTTGAATAATCCAATGGTTATTATATGCTCGAGATAGCATATATTCATCTGGGTGCGTAAAGAAATTTCCGCCCCAACTTGAACTTTGTGCTCCCAAAATAAAGTCCCAGCCTGGAGCATTAAAATTGTGCCCTTTATCTAATCCAATAAGTGTAGTCTTAGGAGTATAACCAGGCAAAGTTGTTTCGCCATCCCTCACGAATGAAACATTAAAATTTCTTACAGACATTAGTAGGCGAGTTGTTAATTTTGCGAGATAAATAGCGGGAGCATCTTTTTCAGGAACTTTTCCCTCTACAGTAATGATTACACTGTCTTTGGTTTGCTTACTAACAATGTAAAGTGAGCGATTATCAATATTTTTACTGGCAACATCAACTCTTCGCCCCTGCTTATCTACGACCTTAACTCTTACGTTGGTTGCCTTTAGATTGTGTTTTATTGTTACCCTGCTATTCGCAAGTAATTCTATATCTTTTTCTTCATATTTCACATCTTTCATTTTGGGCCTTAATCGTCCATCAAATTTTTGATTAACAGATTTAAGCCAAGTGGACTTATCATATAAATTAATGAGATTAAATCCTCCATTTATTTGAAATGAATTTGAATTACGAAGCGTATTTCCTAAGTCGGGCATATCTTCACTTGCCAAAACTTGTGGCGCATCCCAAGAATAAGTACCTCTATATGATGTCGTGATATTGGTCCACGATAAAAATGGCAATTTGTTGATTGGTAATACATAGGTGAGATTTGCTGCATGAGAATAATGTGTGTTTCGCCACGCTTGATTTAGAGCAATAGTGTCAGAGGAACTTCCCGTTGATAAATCTTGACGAGAGATATTTTGGGCATTTAGATTAAATTTAAGTGCTTGAGTAATATCCCAGCCTAAAGTGTAATTTCGAGTATTGATTTGCTCATGGGTAACGATGGGTGTTATATATAAGCCAGGATAAAAACTACGAATAATATACTCACTATATCGATTGAGGTATTCTGTCGTAAAGCCATATTGGGTTGGCAAAGTAGTAAAGTTGATATCTTTTATAATTTTCCAGTAATCACTTTGTAAAGTTTGAACTCTTGCGAAAGGCTCAAATACATAAGGCTTTGGTAAATAGGCATAGGCTCCATTTACTTTGTGTTCCTCCTCATAGTCCCTCTGAACATTCTCATTACGTGCCAAGTTTTCACTGTAAGCATAACCTGCAGTAAAGTTAGAAATCTCAATAGGCCCAAATCGCCCTTCTCCAGTTCCTGCAATATGAATATTATTAAAAGCAATATTTTTACGCATAGTATAGTCAACTGCAATATTTCGAAGAGAATCCTTTGCTTCTTTACTTCCTGCTTGAGCAATAGACTCTGTTAATTTAATATCTAAGTCAAATGGATTATATAATGGAATTGTATAACTTTCCGCAAATGAAACGCTTAATGGAAGTGTTACTCCAAATTTATTGGGAAAAAACTTTCCAAGTTCAAATAAACTTGTAATGTCATATTGATAAACATCTTCTCTTGAGCGTGTTAGTGCTCGACTATCAAGACTTCCAAAGCCTGCTTTTGCAATACTTCCTGCAACAGCTAGATTTGCAAAATCCGCAAAGTTTGTAGCAATTCGCATATTTGTAGCCCATCCTCCTTCTTCTGCAAAATTGGTAAATCTCAACTCATTAACCCATATAATTCCATCTTTAGATAAGCCATCATCACTACTTAACATTCCTTGTGTTGCTGGATTTTTAACTCCAATCATTAAAACTCGTACCTCTGCTAAATTTGGATTTCCCATAATACGCACCGTATTTTTTCCATCGGCAGCTTCAAAAATTGAGGCAAGTGTTATTCCATTATTAGCACGAATTTGCGCATTACGCTCTAATTTTAAATTCGTAAAAACACTTAATGGGATGTTCAGTTTATTATCAGGTAGCCAAACCTCCTCACGTTGAGCCTCTGTATATCTACCCCAAGGTGTTAATTTTAAAGGAATTTCATATTCATAATAATTGTAACTATAATCATTCCCAATACGAACAAAAATAGACAAATCGTTGTCTCTCAACTTTGCGGGGTCAATTGCCTCGGCATGTACATCCATTTGTATTCTGCGAAATTCTCGCATATCATAAGTTGCATTTCGATAAGCAGCGCGGGCATCTCCATCTGAAAGATTATTAACAGTAAACATCATTGCTTGTTCATTACGCTGTATTTGTTGATTACTGGTGTTATCTACTTCACGATAAATCCCTGGCGGGAGGATATAGTTCACAGGTTGACGTTCGGAATTCTCTTCAATGTTAACAACGGCAATATCCATTGTTCCAACTCCTAGTTCTGGAAGGGAGGTTCCTTCTTGAGTTTGGCGTAGTGAGTATTCATATCTACGCCACTCTCCACGGACTAATTCTAGTCGAGCAAAACGACAAATAACTGTAGTGTCAAAACCACTTAAAATTGTACGAACAAAACGTATGGATTTAAAATCTTCAATTCCATTAACTGGCTTTCCATTAGCAATGGGGATCTTAAATTGATACCAATGTACCTGTTGATGTTCTTCGTAATCCGCATCATCCATATTAACCGTTCGCACATCAGTAATATAGTTTTGTCCAATATTATTAGGGTTCATAATATCAGGATTAAGTTCTATAAAATACTCATAATAACTTTCGAGTTCGTTCAATGTATTATCTCGATTAATATCTTCCGTATTGGGCATCGTGGTAGCTGAGGTAGATAAACCTCCTGTTGCAATGGGAGAATTCCCTTGAGGCATATTATATCTCTTATACCGTTCTAAAATAGATAACTCTGCAGCATCATAATCTGAACCCCGATAGTAGTGATAAGTGTCGTTTGAAGGATCGTCTTCAAAATTGACAAAAACATTATCAGCAAGAGGAATACCCCTTAAATTACTAAGATATTGATGTTCTTGTTCAAAAAAACTTCGCTCTTGTTCATTATTTAAGCCATCATATCCAACATCTTGAATAATACGAGCGGCATCATTATTATCGAATGTATTTGTAAGGGACTGTATTTTTGGGACATAACCATATTTTGTTTTTTCAACAAGAGCAGTATCGTATGGATAGGGGATTCCATTCTCGAATGATTTGCGTCCGTCTTTAAGTAAATCCTCTGAAATATCCCCTAAGTTAAAATAGAGTCGTCCGTATTGTTGCTTTCGGGCATCTGCCGTACCTCTTGTATAAATAAATGGATCTAGCATCCAAAATTCAATGTACTCAACATTTGCACTTTCAAAATCCGTAATGGGAATAGAGCGCATTATTGCCCCAAAATTTGTACGTGGAGTTTTTAAAGTGCCATTTGAATTAAGCCCTTTTAATTGTTGAGTCGCATCTCTTTTTTGTGCAAAATCAATATAATTATAGGCTCCTCGCTCATTTGGGTAGTAAGCAAGATTAAGTACTGCTATATTAGCATCTGTTCCAATTACAATATCTTTATTTGGAAAAATTTCTTTTTCATGGACCTCTCTCACGTAATGATTTTTGCGAAACTTCTTCGGATTATTTCGAATGTAAGCAGGAGTTGTTGAGGTGTTTCGCAAGAACAGTGGGTCAATAACATGCCACGCTAAATGCGCTCGATAATAATCATTACTCAATGGATTTAAATGATCATTAGTAAGTCTACTGCCAGCAAACTGTCGATACATGCTAGAAGTGACCTCCTCAGGTGTACTTGCAAGTGTCCATGCTGTGTATTGACGAAGGTCTATGGTCATTTTACTTGCTTCAAAATCATCAATATAAGTCGTTCCTGCTGATCCAATGGCACTTGAGTGTCCTGGAATAAGATGTGCAAATTCGCCTTCAATGGTAATTCGAGAAGGCTCTTTAGTGCTAAGTAAGGGTATGGCATCGACCATTTTTGTAAGCAGATTTACCTCTGTTGTATATGAGCCATTAAGTCCCCAAATTACATTCGATATTGGCTCCTCTCCATAATTTACTTTTTCTGTAAGTGGTTTTTCGGAGAGTCGTAAAACGGTTGCTCCTAAGTGAAAGTTTTTTGAAAAATTATATTTCAAATTTGTGCCCATAAAGGTCTTTCGAATAAAGGCATAATTATCAAAACTCTCAACCGATACCTGTAATGGCACATTAGATCCTAAATATACAGGATTAATAATTTGGACTCTTCCCAATGAGTAATTAACAGTATAGTCAACATTTTCTATCAATCTTATTCCTCCCGCTGTAACAACAACGGCCCCCTCTGGAATATCAGATGCTCCAAGCATAATCTCTGAACTTGATGAAGTGCGATAAGAGCCTGTAAGACGAAATTTATTTTTATTAGCAAACTGTTGCGCTCTTACGAGCGTTGAATCATATAATTCATTGTAGATGTATTTATTTGCAATAGGATATCCAACCTTATCGCCCAAATCTCGTCCAAACGGCTCTAATACCGGAAAAATAATTCTTCCGCCAGTTGACAAAACTGTTATACCATCAACAAAATCAAATTTTCCATCAGCCTGTCGATTTCCTGAACTATTTAAATTATCAAGATTAAGGACCTGCAATAAAGGGAGATTTTTAACATTGCCCTCTGCAAGATAAGGGACATTCCCTCCAATCTTCTCATCTCTGTACATTACATTGAGTTGAAAGTCCTCTTGACTTAATTGATAGGCATCAAGACTGTACACATTTTTCATCATCAATGCCCATGTATTGTAGCGAGGCGACAAATTGGTTCCCTTTAAAAGTTTCAAAAAAAGAGCATCAGGAGCAGTTATCCCATCATCATAAAATTCGCCTACTCGATAAATGCGCCCTCCTGCCGTATATTCAAATGCCACGGCCAGTACTTCATCAGCATTAAGCGCATTGGTAAGAGAGATGTATCCTAATTGTGCATTAAATGTATAATCACTTGCATCCGTTAAACGACGTGCATTTTCAATTTTTTCATAGTCTCGCCCTTGTCTTAATCCCATTCCCTCAAGTACAGTATTGACTGTTGACATTTGTCGAGCAGCATTATTATTTTTAATTTGTTGATAAAATAAATTATTGGCATTAGCTGGATACCTCCCTCCAGCCCCTAAAGTATCAAGCGCAACAATACTGCGTGCATTATCAAATCGATTACTCCGATTTGTCACCCAGACTTCAAGGCGTGTAATATTTACGCCTGATTGAATTGCAGGTAAATATTTTAATGCATTGTTATATTGCTCACGAAAATAATGTGCTAAAAAAAAATGGCGATTTGCATCATATTTATCTGCGGGGAGATCAAACAGAGAAGTTTGTGCGCCTCCCTTCACATTTATTGTTGTAGATTGTCCTTTTTGCTCTGAAATTACTCCCTCAATATCTAGATGTCCAAATTTCAATGCCGTTTTTACGCCAAATAAACTTTGACTCCCTGTAATGAGCGAGCCTGAGAGAGGAAGACTTACATTACCCGCTTCTATTTTTTGGAGTATTTCATCTTCGTGCCCTTGATAGTTGATTTTAATCAAATCTTGCCAGTTAAAGGTCAGATCTGTTCCTTTAATAAAATCAATGGTAATGCGATCGCCAATTGAGCCAGATGCATTAATTTGCATATTAAGTTTGAAGTCAAATACTCCATTGGAGCGATATTGCTCTGGAATGGTAGGATTATCTGTAAAGCGCCAATCATAGCCAAAAACGACCTCTGCAAAACCCTGCAAATTGAATTTGATTAAATCTCCACCCAACAAGTCTGCGACAATTGAAGCATTGATTTTTAAGTTAGGCAATAGTTTGGATATCCCACTTCCTTTATTTTGGTCACCATTAAGCATATCTCCACTACGTCGATTTGCCCATGCTTTGCGAAGTGCTTGGTCAAATTCATATCGACGATAGTCATCGCTATTCATTACCTTAACAGGCTGTCCTATTTTATTTTGCTCCTTTCGATAAAATGAATATAATTCGTTACGCTCATCATAGTCTATCTCATAAAGGTCCTCATCCTTTTGCTGAGGTTGCCACGAAGTTTTTTCATCATTGGCAGATGCCATTTCTGCCAATGTTAGCCATGCAAGCAGAAAAATGATAATACGAAAAAAACAAGTGATGTTTTTCAAAATTCAGCAAAAAAATTAGAGTCGTTGCAAAGCACTACGGATTAGACCCTCTACGCTTTGCTGCGGATTTTGCTTAAAGGCTGCTTCAACTGCTTTTTCTGTATTAGGCTTCGGAAATCCTAAAGCTAAAAGAGCTGCGATTGCTTCATTACTGTGCATATTGCCGCCTCCACTTAACAGATTGTCAATAGGTGTTTCACTTAAGTTCTTCCCTTTCAAGTCAACCACAATCCGTTCGGCTGTTTTTAAGCCAATACCCTTTATACTCTTAAGTAATGCAATATTGCCCGTTGCAATTGCATTGATTAATTCTAAGCAACTAAGAGAAGACAACATAATTCGTGCTGTAGAACTTCCAACTCCTGATACGCTAATCAATAAGCGAAATAATGTGCGTTCCTCCTTCTCAAAAAAACCGTACAAAATATGGGCATCTTCCCGAATTTGCTGATGAATATAGAGTAACACCTCTTTTTTATTCGATAATTGGGAGTATGTATGAAGTGAAATATGTATCAAATATCCAACACCTGAACTTTCTATCACGGCATAGGTCGGCGAAATTTCGGCTAAACTTCCTTTTAAATATTCATACATTTGTTAACACAGTAAATGATACGTTCTTTTTAGTCTCGATTATTTGCTTTTGACTTGGAAATATATGGCAATGGATTTTTTGTTAACTCGGCGTACTCCTTTCGAGCGTTATATACATCGCACGCTAAATAAATAGAGGCTCGCATAGAGTCGGGAGAGGCTTGATTTTTTCCAGCAATATCAAATGCAGTACCGTGCGCAGGCGATGTTCGCACAATAGGCAGTCCTGCAGTAAAATTAACACCTGTCTGATGTGCTATTGTTTTAAATGGAGTTAATCCCTGATCATGATACATTGCAAGTACAGCGTCGAATTTCTCTATATTTTGAGATCCAAATAATCCATCAACAGCATAAGGTCCAAATGCAAGAACTCCTTTTTTCGCCACATCCTCAATAGCTGGAATAATAATATTTTGCTCTTCATTTCCCATTATTCCGCCATCACTATTATGTGGATTTAAACCTAAGACTGCAATACGGGGTTTTTGAATTCTAAAGTCTCGCACAAGCGTAGCATTCAATTGCATGATTTTTTTTATAATTTGCTCTTTACTTAACTGCTTTACTACTTGACTTAATGGGATATGCTCTGTTACTACGCCAATTCGAAGACGATCATTAATCATAAGCATCAACTTATTTGGAGCACTAAAACATTCGGCTAAAAAGGCTGTATGCCCACTAAAGTTATAGTCCGTTAATTGTACCGCTTGTTTATTGAAAGGCGCTGTTACAAGAGCATCAAGTTTTTCATTTTTCAAGTCTTGCACTGCTATTTTAAGAGCATTGACGGCACCTTGCCCTGCAATTTCAGTTACTTGTCCAAGTTCCACTCGAACATCTTCGTTCATCACATTAACGATATTCACCCGTTTTGGGATTGCCTCTTGTGGATTGCGAATAAGATTGAATACAAGGCTTTCGGCATTGAGTTGTTTTCTATAAAATGCAGCAACTTTTGGTGAACCATATACAATAGGCGTGCAGATATCGAGCATCCTAGCATCTAAAAATGTTTTTACAATGACCTCATAACTAATTCCGTTAATATCTCCTTGCGTTATCCCTATTTTTATTTTCTCAGTCATCATTTTAAAATTTATATGCTCACAGCATAATACAAAGCATCTTCATACAAACGAACAAAATTACCAATAATAGGATGCCAAAGGGATATTGCAGGGTTAAATAAACTTAACTACATATATATTAAAAAGTACTCGAAAGAATATTTCTCAATTCTCTTTCCGTAAAAAAATCTCTCTATTTAGTCATAGGAATAACTACTCCCTCCGATAAATTCTCTAAGAATAGAGGTTGGAGGGATACTGCGTTCATCATTGAAAGGAAGAAATTCAAAATAACTCAAAAACTTTATTAATCGAACTGCCTCTGCATAAAAAGGATTATTTGGCGGTAAAACTCTTAAACGTTGCTCGGCATAATGACGGAATAAATTAAACTCATAAGGCAGAGATGAGTTAAACATAATATCTGCATTTTCTTGAAATGGAAAAATATTTTTATCTTCTCCATAACGCACACTTCTCCAACGACTAAGTGTCTCTATGGGGCTAACAGCCCGAAACAAAGAATCTCGTACTAGTCGACGAAGCAAACGATTGTCTGTAGTCGAAAGTCTATTATTAGAGTCTAAATTAACGGAAGTAAGTGCAGAAACATAAATGCGAAACTTTTGCTCCAATGGAATTGACTCTGTAAGTTTAGGATTTAATGCATGAATCCCCTCAACGAGTAGAATGTCTTTATCCTGTAATTGCAAATAATTCCCTAAATAGGTTCGCTTTCCAATTTCGAAGTTATATTTTGGCAACATGACTCTCTTGCCTGCTAATAAATCCTGCAAATGCTCGTTAAACAATGCTATGTCTAATGCATGGAGATTTTCAAAATCATATTCACCATACTCGTCACGAGGAGTTTTATCTCTATCCAGAAAATAGTTGTCCATTTCAAGGACTTTAGGGGTAAAATATGAGACTTTTAGTTGAGTTGCCAGACGCTTTGAACTAGTGGTTTTCCCACTTGATGAGGGACCTGCAATAAGGACTAATTTAACATTAGTCTGTCGCGTAGAAATGA
The DNA here is from genome assembly GCA_051646985.1 of Bacteroidales bacterium. Taxonomy (GTDB): domain Bacteria; phylum Bacteroidota; class Bacteroidia; order Bacteroidales; family UBA932; genus JAITMY01. The sequence continues at coordinate 24,695 of JBOFDL010000146.1, forward strand.
CATCTGCTATTTGAGCATATTTTTTCTCGTGTAGCGCCTCTGATGTCTTGATTAAGTCTCCGCCATCACCTCTTTGTATCATCTCATTAATCTGCCCAACAGTACTAACGTGTAGAATATCAATCCACTGTTTATGTTCTCGAAAAATGTCAAACATTTTCTGTTGTTTAATAATCGGAGCAAGTTCATCACTCTTCTGCTGATTAGGTAACATCAACAAAAAACCCTGATAGCAAGGGATGAGATCAAACTGTGTAAGATAGCCTGTATGTGGTAAAAGTGGACCATAAAAATGGTCTGGGTAATTCTCTAGATAATATACTGAACTGTATAATTTTCCTCGATTTTTTAACAATCTGGCTTTTTCGGCATAGCCTTGTTTCTGAAATAAAACAATTGCATCTTCCGTAAGCATTTTTTTTTTCTCAAAAGACAATTTTCGCTCAACCAAATTTCTCATCTGTTGATAAACTCTTTCGAGTAACTCTGGCGTAAATTTTTGATTTATGGACTTCAACTCACAATATACTCCATTGGAAACGGAATTATGAACCTCCAAATCAAAATCAGGCAATACATCCTTTACCGATTTTTGAAGTAAAAAAGTTAACGCTCTTTGATAACAACGCATTCCATCAGAATGAGAAATGTCAATAAAATTAACTGTTTGTGGAGCATACAACTCCTTACTCAACCCTTTAAGTTCATTATTTGCAATAGCAGCAAGCACCATTGATTTAAGACATATGTTTTGATCCGCTACAATATCCAAGAGAGTTGTTCCAATGGGATAGTCTCTAATAAATCCATTATTTTCGCAATGTATGGTAATTGTTTTCATAAAACAGCAATAATTTAAGGTAAAGATACATATTTTGCATTTCTAAATATTATACACTATCTCATTATTTAAAAGTATGTAGCCATTATACTCAAAGAC
>JBOFDL010000147.1:0-2899 GCA_051646985.1 Bacteroidales bacterium
CTTACATCAGGAAATATTCTTAGTTGTCAATGTCATATAACGCGCACTGTTTGTAGGCGAGCGGAGCGAGATTTAATCAACCTGCAACTTTCAGAACCTGAGTACACACACACATTTGTGCAGATTTATCTTAATCGTCTTTCGGATTATCTTTTTCTACTTGCATTAACTTTTTGCAAACCCGAAGAGATTGAGTTTAACGATGATTGAAGCAACTGAACATAATAAAAGGCAGATTTATTTTCTTGCATTTTTTGCAGTTAGATTTATTTTTATACCTTTGCACACTTTTTTATTTTTAACTCTTAAAATTGACAATAAGCAATGTACTGGACACTAGAACTTGCATCACGATTGGAAGATGCGCCTTGGCCTGCAACAAAAGAGGAATTAATTGACTTTGCGCAACGCTCTGGAGCCCCGTTGGAGGTAATTGAAAACTTGAACGAGATTGAGGATGAAGGAGAAGTTTATGATAGCATTGAGGATATTTGGCCAGATTATCCCAGTAAGGAAGACTTCTTTTTTAACGAAGAGGAATATTAATTGGGATACTATAACAAAAAAGAAGGAGATAAATTATTTTATCTCCTTCTTTTTTGTTGTAAGCAGTGTATTTGCAGATGTTAGTTGTGTGTAGTTGGTCGCATCGCCTTGCTTGTCGCCGGTTGTGCAAGACTATACACAATTAGGCATAATCCAAGTACAATAAAAGGGATACTGAGTAATTGTCCCATATCGAAGGTTAAGGACTCCTCAAAAGCTACTTGTCGTTCCTTGATAAACTCCACAAAAAAGCGAAATCCAAAAACAAGAGTAAAGAACAATCCAATTAAAAATCCACCTTTATTACGTAATTTTTCGTGTTTTTGGAATATGAACATCAATACAAAAAAGATAAATAAATATGCTAATGCCTCATAAATTTGAGTCGGATGTTTTGGAATTGTTTCGCCCGCTCGCATAAATATAAAGCCCCAAGGAAGCGATGTTGGTATGCCATAGATTTCAGAGTTCATAAGATTTCCAATACGTACAAAGAAACCTGTGAGAGCGACCACTACCGCTATGCGGTCGATAAGCCACAAGAAATTCATTTTATACTTTCGGCAAAAAAGATATAGTCCAAATGGCACTCCAATGGCCGCCCCGTGACTTGCCAAACCGCCCTCCCAAACCTTGAGTATTTCAAGCGGATTTGATAGATAATAAGCAGGCTCGTAGAATAGACAATGCCCTAAACGCAATCCCACAACGGTGCTGATTACTGCCCACATAGTCAGACTGTCAAGTAATTGAGTAGAAAGATTTTCTTGTTTAAAGAAACGAGTAAAAATTAAATAATTGACCGCAAAAGCAAGGGCGAAAAGTATCCCATAGTAGCGAATATGTAAAGGTCCTAGCGAGAATATTTCGGGACTGATATTCCAGGTAATATAAGCAATCATAAATGATGATGTATGAGGTTAAAAGATGACTACAAAGGTATGTTTTTTTAATTGATATAATAGAGTTAGACAGATGAAAAACTATCTGATTCTCCATGCCAAAAAATACTGTGAGGATTTTTTTATTAGTATCTCTGCATATTATTCAAGGAATATTTTGTGTAAAAATGGATAGATAACTTTAAACTGATAGATAGATGTTTATCTTTGCACTCTGTAAATCATGTTTGATTTTTTCATTTAGAATAATGACATATATGCAGCCTTTATATCAAATTGTTAAAAGTCAAACCTCTCTCCAGAAAGTATATTTTATACGGGGCATTGTTTTTTGCGAAGAGCAGGGGATAGCGTACGATGAGGAGATGGACGGTTTTGACGATGAGGCAACGCACATCCTTGTAAGCATAGACCATGAGCCTGTAGGTGCAGCAAGATTACGCTTTATTGAAGACTATGCAAAGATGGAGCGTATTTCTGTACGCAGATGCTATCGCTCAAGAGGTATAGGAGGAGAATTGATCAAATTCATGTTGCACTATTTACATACTAAACAATGCCCTCAGGTAAAGATGCACGCGCAAGCCCATTTGCAACGATTCTACCAAGATTTTGGCTTTATCGTACAAGGCGAAAAGTTTATGGAAGCAGGCATTGCGCATTACGCAATGGCGAAAACTTTATTAACAATCGAATAATGCAAAAAACTCCACTCATAGGGAAAACGTACGAAGACTTGCAGGGGCTCACTACAGATTTAGGGATGCCACGTTTTACTGCATTGCAGTTGTGCGATTGGTTGTATAAGAAGCGGATATGTGATATATCGCAGATGAGTAATCTTTCGATAAAGCACCGTACATTATTATCCGAAGGCTTTAAGGTTGGCACTTATTTTGCGCAACAAGTTCAAAAATCCAGAGATGGCACTCACAAATTTTTATTTTCGATAGACAGCATTAAGAATGCCGCTATAGAAGTCGTTGAGATACCCACAAGTGAGCGAGTTACCTTGTGTGTTTCAGCGCAAGCAGGCTGTAAGATGGGCTGCAAATTTTGTATGACGGCACGCATGGGATTTTTGCAAAATTTAAGTGCAGCCGACATTTTAAATCAGATATTGAGTGTTCCTCGCTCTTCGCAACTGACGAACTTAGTATTTATGGGAATGGGCGAGCCTTTGGACAACTTAGATGAGGTCTTGAAAGCCCTTGAAATTATTACATCATCTTGGGGTTTAGGCTGGTCTCCCACGCGCGTAACACTATCGAGCATAGGGATTTTGCCTGCTTTGCAGCGATTTTTGAATGAAAGCAAATGTCATCTTGCCATTAGTTTACACTCTCCGTTTTCGGAAGAGCGGGCAAAAATTATGCCTATGCAAAAGGCATATCCGATAGATGAAGTGCTTGAATTGATAGCACAATACAACTGGTCAGGGCAACGTAGGG
>JBOFDL010000148.1:0-2652 GCA_051646985.1 Bacteroidales bacterium
ACTCCAAAAGCCTCACATGAGCGGAGTACAGCACTTGCATTTTGGGGCTGAAAGAGATTTTCTAAGCACACCGTCATGTAGTTAGTACGTTGTGCAGCGGTTTTGCTCAGTTGCAAAAAACGAGCATCAGCAACACAGTCTTTTAAGATTTCAATAATCTGTTGATGATTTATCATGGCGCAAAGGTAAGAAAGAAAAAAACAAGCCAACGCAAAATAAATCCTGAGTATAAGAAACTGAAAGTAAATGTATATCGCTTTTGCAATGCCATTTACAGCCTCACAATCCTGAACCCAACAAATTCCCATTTCACACCACGAGGAATTATCCTTACCTTTGCTCGCGTAAATTGAAAAAAAATTTAAGAACACGATGAAAAAAGCAATTATTACAGGAATTACAGGACAAGACGGAGCTTACTTAGCAGAATTTTTACTCAAAAAAGGCTATACCGTACACGGCATAAAACGCCGTTCATCCCTTTTCAATACCGACCGCATAGACCATCTTTATCAAGACCCGCACGTTGACGGGCGCAAATTAATTTTGCACTACGGAGATATGACAGACTCCATGAATCTTACCCGCATCATTCAAGAAGTGCAACCCGATGAGATTTATAATCTTGCAGCCATGTCTCACGTTAAAGTAAGTTTTGACACCCCTGAATACACGGCCAATGCCGATGGAATTGGCACATTACGCATACTTGAAGCCGTTCGATTACTAGGATTAGAGAAAAAAACACGCATTTATCAAGCCTCCACATCCGAATTATACGGTTTAGTACAAGAAGTACCTCAATCAGAGAGAACCCCATTTTATCCTCGAAGTCCCTACGCGGCAGCAAAGATGTATGCCTATTGGATTACCGTAAATTATAGAGAAGCCTATAATATGCACGCATCAAATGGAATTTTATTTAATCACGAATCCCCCATTCGAGGAGAGACCTTTGTTACGCGAAAAATAACCCGAGCCGCCGCAAAGATTGCTATGGGAATGCAAGACCAGATTTTCTTAGGAAACCTATCCGCAGAAAGAGATTGGGGACATGCCAAAGACTATGTAAAAGCCATGTACCTTATTCTACAACAAGAAAAAGGAGATGACTATGTAATTGCAACAGGCGTTACCACCCAAGTCCGAGAATTTGTAAGAAGAGCCTTTGCCTGTACTGGAATGCAAATCGAATTTTCAGGCACAGGCGTAAACGAGCAAGGAAAGATTACAAAGATAGACGAAGCCCTTTTTTCCGAAAAAGTAGGAGAACAACACCTCGAAAAAATCAAAAACAGAATTGGAGAATCCCTCATAAAGATTGACCCCAAATACTTCCGTCCCACAGAAGTAGAATTACTTATTGGAAACCCCACAAAATCAAAAACCGTATTAGGATGGGAGCCAGAATATAACCTCCAAAGTCTGGTCGAAGACATGATGCAAAGCGACCTCAAACTAATGAGAAAAGACGCCTATCTTAAAGCAGGAGGCTATCAAACCCTCAATTACTTTGAATAATGGAAAAAAACGCAAAAATATACATCGCAGGACACAAAGGAATGGTAGGCTCCGCCCTACACCGACAACTAAGCACATTAGGCTATAAGAACTTTGTACAACGCAGTTCTCAAGAACTGAACCTATGCCATCAAGCAGAAGTGGCCGAATTTTTTGCCAAAGAAAAGCCAGATTATGTATTTTTAGCCGCCGCAAAAGTTGGCGGAATCATGGCCAACAACACCTACAGAGCCCAATTTATTTACGAAAACTTGATGATTCAAAACAACATTATTCATCATAGTTACTTGAACAAGGTTAAAAAACTTTTATTTTTAGGCTCCTCCTGCATCTATCCAAAATTCGCACCACAACCCTTGCAAGAAGACTCCCTACTAACAGGAGCCCTTGAAGAAACCAACGAACCCTATGCCATTGCTAAGATTGCTGGCATTAAAATGTGCGATGCCTATCGTTCACAATACAACTGCAATTACATCAGTGTAATGCCCACCAATTTGTATGGACCCAACGACAACTACGACCTCCAAAACTCCCACGTATTACCCGCGATGATACGAAAATTTCACGACGCAAAACAAAACCACGAAAAACAAGTAGAACTTTGGGGAACAGGAGAAGTTTTCCGTGAATTTCTGCACGTAGATGACCTTGCCAAAGCCTGCATTTTCCTTATGGAGAACTACAACCAAAAAGGACTTGTAAACATTGGAACAGGCGTAGATATTAGCATAAAAGACCTTGCCAACATCATCAAAAAAACCATTGGTTATACAGGCGAAATTTATTGGAACTCCGAAAAACCAAACGGAACTCCACGAAAATTAATGGACGTAAGCAAACTTCAAAAACTCGGATGGAAGCACTCTATCGAACTCCAAGAAGGGATTAAAGAAGTGTACATTGAATACATTAAAAAAGAACATGCTCAATAAACCACAAGCAAGCCCATCAATCCAAAAAAAAGCATGAATATTCAAAAAATACTCCCGAAGCCCCTCAAAAGTTTTTTTCAAGGACACGAGCGAAGCGTAAGAGCCAAAAAAAACATTGCCCTTTCATTTATATTCAAAGGACTTAGCATTTTGATTTCCTTGATGCTGGTTCCCATGACATTAAAATATCTTAATG